>JBAQHC010000453.1:0-7207 GCA_049288095.1 Alphaproteobacteria bacterium
GGCCAGGGGTCGAGGGCAAGCAGCGCGAAACTCGCGAGCCAATGCTCGCCCATATAATCGCCCGCGACCTGCTCGATCGCGCTTTCGAGATGGCGTGCGGCCGCATCCTCTGCTTGAGCGCGCGCGCCATCGCTCGGCGAGAGAAGGCGCGCGATCCGCCGCCAGCACCAAGCGCGCGACAAATTCAGCCCATCGAGATGCGCGATCTTGCCGTCGGTGCGGTCGCTCACTTTTGCCGGGGTGAATAGAGTTGACGGCTGGGCTTGCGCGGCGCGCGGCAGAAAGCGCGTGAACCAGATGTGGAACGCATCGCCGAGAATATCGGCCATCAGGGAGGCTTCGCTCAACGCGGAGGAAAGAAAATCATCCTGCGATGGCTCCCAGGCCTGACAGTTTTCATCACCGCCATACCAAGCGAGCGCCTTCTGAGCGATGGCATGAGCAAGGCCGTCATCCTCCGTCACCGCCGCGTAATCGAGCGCGAGCGTCAGCGCCAACGCCGTGTTCGAATGCACGCCGGCGCGCACCGGATAATCCGCGAGTGGGAGATAAGCTCGAAAGCGCTTGACGATCTCCTCCGCGAGCGGTTGAAGCGCGCGTGACCAGCGCGTGCCCTCCCCACTTTCGTTGCGCATGAGTTCACCCGCCAGCATCAGCAGCCAGGCCCAGCCATAAGGCCGCTCCCAAGTGCGCGCCGAAGCCCTTGTGACATAGGCAAGCTCGCCCGCGATCTTTTCTTCCGTAAACTGATGATTGAACAAGAGGGCGATTGCTTCGCCTTCGGGCATGTCAGGAAACCGCCGGTAGACCCTCGCGAGCAGCCAATAGCCGTGCACGCAGGAATGCCAATCGAAGCTGCCGTGAAAGACGGGGTGGAGCGCCGCGGGCCGCGCAAAGTCCTCCGGCCCCGTCATTACATGCCCGGGCGCATAAGGAAACTCGCGCGCGACATGGCCAAGGGCGATGCGCACGAATTTGGATGCGACTTCTTCCGTCAAGGCGGCGCTGTTTGCCAAAACATTCCCCGCAGATCCCTCACCCCACCCTCTCCCCGCACGCGGGGAGAGGGAGTCGACGAAGTCGACGGGTGAGGGGTAGGACTCTAGCATTCTACGGTTGAGACGACAGAGAGTGCCCATACCGAAGATCGACATCACCGCTATACCGGAACGCAAGGGCTGCCCTCACGCCTTATCCTGAGCAATAACGCGGGCGCGGCACGGAAAGAAAGGCAACAGCATGTCAACTCCCACGACCGGACGCTGCTTCTGCCGCGCGATCACCTACGAGTTCGATGGCCCGCCTAAGTGGGTCATTCATTGCCATTGCGAGAGCTGCCGCCGCGCAACCTCATCACCGATGACGACGTGGATTTGCGTGCCGCGCGCATCGCTGCGCTTCACCAAAGGAGCGCCGCGCTATTATCACTCATCGCCCGGCGTCAGGCGCGGCTTCTGCAGCGAGTGCGGCGCTCAGCTCAGTTACGAGAACGAAGGCCGAGCCGGCGATGTCGATCTTTATGCAATGACGCTAGACGACCCGACGCTTCTTCGCCCAATCAGCCATGTCTTCGCTGCCGAGCAATTGCCGTGGCTCGAGATTTTGGACGAGCTGCCGCGTTATGCAACGACGAATGAAGGCGGCAAAGCTAAACCTCTTCGCGTCGGCCCCAAAAGCGCCTAGCCAACGGCTGGAATGTCGGCAGGCGGCTTGTCCCAGGGCTGGGCTTGGCTCACGAAAGCGGACTGCTCGATCTTGAGATCGAAAATACCCTCCAACGTGCCCGCACGCAGAGTGATCATATTCGGCAAGCCGGGAGGCCGCGCGAATAAGGTAGTTCCGCATTCCGAGCAGAAGAAGCGCGGGATTGGCGGCGCCCCTCCCTCCCTCGGCGGCGCGATCATCTTAACGTCGCCACTGATGTTGAACCCACTATCGCTTACTGCGATCACCGTTGCGTGCCCAGCACCGCTCTCGCGACGACAGGTGGCGCAATAACAATTGAACACATACCGAGGCTCCTGCGAAGTTTTGTAGCGCACTGCACCGCATAGACATCGACCGCTGAGCATTATTGCCTCTCCAAGTTACTCGGCCGCCATGGCGCGGGGACGCGAGAACATCGACGAGCATTCGGCCATAATCTGAGAGGCGCGCGCGATCGGGTTGGTCAAATAGAAGTCCGCGGGCGGCGCCGTGAGCGGCGCCGAGCCGAGCGTGCCGACAAGGCCGGCATCGCTCTGCGCAATCGATCCGGACGCCGGCAGCCGATCAATCTCGGCCAAATGCGGCGTCGCCGCATACATTTTCGCGCGCAACTCGGAGAGCGAATCGAACGGCAGAGTCTTGCCAAGCACGGCCGAGAGAGCGCGGAAGATCGCCCAATCCTCCTTCGCCTCGCCGGGAGGAAACACCGCGCGCTCGCCGAGTTGCACGCGGCCCTCGGTGTTGACGTAGGTGCCGTCCTTCTCGGTGTAGGCCGCGCCGGGCAAGATCACGTCAGCCGCGTTCGCGCCGCGATCGCCGTGGCTTCCGATATAAATCTTGAACGCCTTGCCAAGCTTTGCCGGATCGATTTCATCCGCGCCCAAGAGAAACACGGCGTCGATCGAGCCGACTTGCGTGCCGGTCATGATCGAAGAGACATCGCGCCCGCCCGGCGCGGGCACGAAGCCGACGTCGAGCCCGCCGACGCGCGCAGCCGCCGAATGCAACACATTGAAACCGTTCCACGCAGTCTCATTGCCTTCAGCGGCACGGAACACGCCCGTACTTTGGGCGATCTTGAGCGCGGCCGCGTAGATCGCCGGGCCGTCATCGCGCGCGAGCGCCGTAGCGCCCAAAATGATCATCGGCCGCTTCGCCACACGAAGCTCCGGGAAGGCGCGGCCTTCGGCGACGGCGTTCAGAATTTGCGGATCGGTGCCGAGCTCCGTGACCGCATAGGTCAAATCGACCGGTGCGCCGATGCGCGCGATTTTGAGCTGCCCGGTAAGCCAGCGCTTGCGAATACGCGCATTCAGCACCGCGGCCTCATGGCGCGGATTAGTGCCGACCAGCAACAGGGCATCCGCCTGTTCGATGCCGGCAATTCCGGAATTGAAGAGATAGCTGGCGCGCGAAGCCCGCGAGCCATCGGCGCGCATGCCGATCTTCGAGCCATCTTGCCGGCAATCGGTGTGCGGCGAGCCGATCGCGCGCATCAATTGTAAGAGCGCAAACATGCCTTCGGCGTCTTGAAGGTCACCGGCAATCGCGGCAATGCGCGTGCCACTCGAATTGCCGATCCGCGTCTTGATGGCGTTGAAAGCCTGCTCCCATGTCGCGGGCCTGAGGCGCCCGGCCTCACGCACGTAAGGCCGGTCGAGCCGTTGCCGCGAGAGGCCGTCCCACACAAAGCGCGTCTTGTCGGAGATCCATTCCTCATTCACGTCTTCATGAAGGCGCGGCAAGATGCGCAGCACTTCGCGGCCGCGTGAATCCACGCGGATGTTCGAGCCCAACGCATCCATTACATCGACGGATTCGGTCTTGATGAGCTCCCACGGCCGATACATGAAGGCGTTCGGCTTGAAGGTGAGTGCACCCACCGGGCAGAGATCGACAATGTTGGCCGACAGCTCGGAGTCGATGGCCTGTTCAAGATAGGTGGTGATCTCCATGTCTTCGCCGCGGCCGGTGGCGCCGAGGTCCTCGACACCCGCAACCTCAGTCATGAATCGGATGCAGCGCGTGCAATGAATGCAGCGCGTCATCACCGTCTTGACGAGCGGGCCCATATATTTCTCTTCGACCGCGCGCTTCATTTCCGGAAAGCGCGAGTGATCCATGCCGTAAGCCATGGATTGATCTTGCAAATCGCATTCGCCGCCCTGATCGCAAATCGGGCAATCGAGAGGGTGATTGATGAGGAGGAATTCCATCACGCCTTCGCGCGCCTTCTTGACCATCGGTGTGTTGGTGAGAATGGCCGCCACCTCCTTGCCGCGCGCCGGCCTGATATCGCGCAGGGACATGGCGCATGAGGCTTGTGGTTTCGGCGTGCCTTCGACCTCGACGAGGCACATGCGGCAATTGCCGGCGATCGACAGGCGCTCGTGATAGCAGAAGCGCGGCACCTCGGCGCCAGCCTCTTCGCACGCCTGAAGCAGCGTCATGTTGGGATCGAGATCGAGCTCTTTGCCGTCGATGTTGACTTTGACCATTTCGTTTCTCGCGCCTGCTGCTCATGTCCACCTCCCCCTTGTGGGGAGGTCGAAACGCGAAGCGTTTCGGGTGGGGGTGTTGGCGTTGAACAGGAGTCTTTGATTCAAGCCCTCACCCTAACCCTCTCCCACAAGGGGAGAGGGGATTCTTGTCTCGCCCTTCTCAGAACATCGTGTTGTCGTTCGCCGATTTCTCGGGGATCGGCTGGAGCACATCCCAGTGCTCGACAATGCGGCCATTGGCGACGCGGAAAATGTCGACGCCCGCAACGCCGCGATCCTTCGCGTCGTTCTGGCCATGGAAATACACGAACACGAGATCGCCATCGGCAGCAATGTGCTTCACCGTTGTGATCGCGTTCGGGTGCAGCTTGTTGAAGTCTTTGAAGAAAGCTTTCAGCGCCTTGGTGCCGTTCTGGGAGGCCGGATCGTGCTCGATGAAATCCGGCGCGAGATAGGTGTCGGCATATTTGTCGACTTTCTTTTCGACAAACATCTTCTGGAACATCTCGGTGACGAGTGCTTTGTTGGAGATCGTCGCCTCGCGCGGCGAGAGTGGAGGCGCGACATCTGCATCCGCGTTTGTACAAAGCGCAAGGCCTCCAACTATCATCAAAAATGCAAGCCTCATTGCAAGCTCCTGATCTCCCAGAACCGACAGGCGTCCACTAGCTTCTTTACTTCATTGTTGCCATTGTGGTCCCTGCAACACCCCATAGATCTTCTGATAAGCCAAAACCTGTTGACCGACGCAGTATTCCGTCATGTTCCAGCGATCAGGAAAGTCCTTCCCGTTTTCCAGGCAGTGGCTGAGTATGATTGCGTGAGGCTCTCTGGCAGCACTCTTCTGATCAATCAGCTGCAGATCAAGTTTGTGATCAGTGCCAGTAAAACCCAGCGCCTCGGCCCAAGCTAAGATCTTCTCGTAAGCTGCCACGCATTTCGCACGTTCTTCAAAGTCAGTTGGCTGCTCAAGCGTACAAACCCTCTTGGCGTCCGTTCTAAACGCTCCCTCGGCAAGTGCTGGCGCCGCTTGCAGAACGACAACCACCCAAAGTATGAACCATCGCATCGCCCCCCTCCATGCGTTTCACTCCGCCGCAACCATGCTCGGCTTGCTGCGCGCCGTGTATTGATCAATGCGTCGCTCGATCTCCGGGCGGAAATGGCGCAAGAGCCCTTGCACCGGCCACACCGCGCCATCGCCAAACGCGCAAATCGTGTGGCCTTCGACCTTCGTCGTCATATCCCACAATTGATCGATCTCGGCACGCGTCGAATTGCCGACCGCCATGCGCTCGAGCGTGCGCCAAATCCATCCCATGCCTTCGCGGCATGGTGTGCACTGGCCGCAGCTCTCGTGTTTGTAGAAGTAGGAGATGCGCGACATCGCTTTGACGATATCGGTCGACTTGTCCATCACGATGACGGCGGCCGTGCCGAGCGCGGATTTCTGATCGCGGAGCGCATCGAAATCCATCAGCACCGTATCGCAAATCTCTTTCGGCAGCAGCGGCATGGACGAACCGCCAGGGATGACCGCAAGCAGATTGTCCCAGCCGCCACGCACGCCGCCCGCATGAGTCTCGATAAGCTCCTTCAAGGGAATGCTCATCGCCTCTTCGACATTGCATGGCTTATTCACGTGACCGGAGATGCAATAAACTTTAGTGCCGGTGTTGTTGGGGCGGCCGATGCCAGCGAACCAGGCGGAGCCGCGGCGCAAAATCTCCGGCACGACGGCAACCGATTCAACATTCTGCACAATGGTCGGGCAACCATAGAGGCCAACGACGGCCGGAAATGGCGGCTTCATGCGCGGCTGGCCCTTTTTGCCTTCAAGACTTTCAAGAAGCCCGGTCTCCTCGCCGCAAATATAAGCGCCCGCACCGTGATGGACGACAATGTCCAAATCCCAGCCATGGACATTGTCTTTGCCGATCAGCTTTGCGGCATAGGCCTCGTCGACCGCGGCTTGCAGCTGCTGACGTTCGCGAATGAACTCGCCGCGGATGTAGATGAAGCAAGTGTGAGCGGCGATCGCGAAGCAGGCGACCATGCAGCCTTCGATCAAAAGCTGCGGATCGTGACGCATGATGTCGCGATCTTTGCAGGTGCCGGGCTCGCTCTCATCGGCATTGACGACGAGATAAACCGGAAGCTTCGGCGCTTCGGCCGGAATGAATCCCCATTTGGTGCCGACCGGAAAGCCCGCGCCGCCGCGCCCGCGCAAACCTGATTTCTTCACTTCATCGACAATGCCGGTACGGCCGAGGCTTAAGAGCCGCTTGGTGTCCTTCCACGCGCCGCGCTTGATCGCGGCCTGAAGACGCCAATCGCCTTGGCCGTAGAGGTTCTTGAAGATGCGATCTTTGTCGGACAGCATCGCTATTCCTTGGGACGAAGCTTGTGGGATTGATACACGTAATATGCAGCTCCGATCATCAAGCCGACGATCAAGAGCGCGAAAGCCAGGTTCGCGTTATGGACGTAAGCCTGGATCAGCCAAAACAGAATGAACGCGATCGCATCGATGCCGAGCATGATGAAAAGCGCTTCACGGGATTTCTTGACGCGTTCAGCTTCTTGCATAGCACTCACGAAACATCTTTCAGCGTCGTCATGCCGCCAATCGGGGCCGACGTTTGACGATCGACTTGCGGGCCGGGCTTCGGCGTGCGGCCTGCCGCGAGATCATCGAGAATCTTACCGAAGCTCTCCGCGGTGAGATCCTCGTAATAGTCGTCGTGGATTTGCACCATCGGCGCATTCACGCATGCACCCAGGCATTCGACTTCGACCCACGAGAACATGCCATCCGCCGAAACGTGATGTTGCTCGGGCGAAATGCGTTTCTTACAGACATTGACGATGTCGTCGGAGCCGCGCAGCCAACACGGCGTCGTCGTGCACACTTGAACCTGGTGCTTTCCCACCGGTTCCAAATTGAACATCGTGTAGAAGGTGGCCACTTCGAGCGCGCGGATATAAGGCATGCCGAG
>JBAQHC010000454.1:0-3591 GCA_049288095.1 Alphaproteobacteria bacterium
TTGCTGGACGGCTACCGCGCCGTCATTTTGGACGAGGTTGATTCGACGAATGAAGAGGCCAAGCGCCGCGCCGAAGCGGGTGAGGCAGGCGGGCTCTTTATCCTGGCGCGCGCGCAGACAGCGGGGCGGGGGCGGCGCGGCCGCGAGTGGGTTAGCCCCAAGGGCAATCTCTTCGCGACATTGCTCTTGCGCCCGCAAGTGACGCCGCAGAAGGCGGCCGAGCTTTCTTTCGTTGCCGCCAACGCCGTCGCCGAAACATTCGAATCGCTCGGCGCCTTCGCTGTCACGGTGAAATGGCCCAACGATGTGCTGCTCGGCGGCGCCAAGGCCGCCGGCATTCTGCTCGAATCATCGGCGCGTAACGCCGCCTCGCTCGATTGGCTGGCAATCGGCATGGGCCTTAACCTTCAAAGCGCCCCCACCGGAACGCCTTATCCGGCGACTTCGCTCAAGGCCGAGACGGGCCGCGTCCCGCCCGACCCGGCCGAGGCGCTTCCCATCCTTGCCGCGCATTGGGCGCGGGGCTATGAGGGTTGGGAGCGCGAGGGCTTTGCGCGGGTGCGTGCGGGCTGGCTCGCGCGGGCCGAAGGGCTCGGCAAACGGATCATTGCGCGGCTTGAAGCGGAAGAGATGCACGGCAATTTCATCGATTTGAGCGAGACCGGCGAGCTTGTGCTCGATACGCCGCAAGGCCGGCGCCTCATCTCGGCGGGAGAGATATTCTTTGCACGGAATAATTAATCTAATCGCCCCTCCCTCGACGGGAGGGGCAGAGTGCGAAGCACTCGGGGAGGGTGGGGCCGCCAGGGCACCCCTCCCCCTAGCCCTCTCCCGCAAGGGGAGAGGGGATCAGGAAGTGTGATCCATGCTGCTCGCGATTGATGCCGGCAACACCAATATCGTCTTCGCCGTGCTCGATGGCGCGACGATCAAAGCGCAATGGCGCTCGGCAACGCGCGCCGACAGAACCGCTGACGAATATATCGTGTGGCTGCGCGAGCTGATGAGCCTGCAGGGCCTCAAGAGCGAACAGATCACTGGCGCGATCATCGCCACCGTCGTGCCTCAGGCTTTGTTCAGCCTACAGACTTTGTGCCGCAAGCATTTCAACACCGAGCCGCTGGTTGTCGGCGCGGCCAATGTCGAGCTTGGCCTTGCAATCCGTATCAAGGAGCCGCGCCAGGCCGGCGCCGACCGTATTGTCAACGCGGTCGCCGCGCACAAAGCCTATCCCGGCCATTTGATTGTCATCGATTTCGGCACGGCGACGACCTTCGATGTCGTCTCCGAAGACGGCGGCTATGAAGGCGGCGTGATCGCGCCGGGTATCAATCTTTCCGCCGAGGCGCTCCATATGGCGACGGCGCAATTGCCGCGCATCGCGGTCGAGCGGCCGCAAGGCGTGATCGGCTGGGATACGATCTCGGCGATGCAGTCGGGTGTGTTTTGGGGCTATATCGGCTTGATCGAAGGGCTGGTCGCGCGCATCAAATCCGAATACGGCAAGCCGATGAAAGTGATTGCGACAGGCGGCCTCGCGCCGCTCTTCAATGCCTCAACGCCGGTGATCGAGGCTGTCGATCCGGAGCTCACCATCAAAGGCCTCGCCCAAATCTACGCGCTGAATGCCAGGCCCCGCGCATAGCCTCCCCCTTGTGGGGAGGCCGGAGCGCGAAGCGATCCGGGCCTTCGCCGCGCCGGAGCAAATCTTCGCTTTGAGTTTCACCAGGCTTCGGCCGCGCAGGCGGGTGGGGGTGTCGGATTATCCGCGAGCACTGTGCTAGAGAGAGAAAGCGAACCCCCACCCGACGCGGCAAGATCGCCGCGTCAACCTCCCCTCAAGGGGGAGGTTGAGTGTATTAGAGCGTGATGGCGTCTTCCCAGAAAGATCATTTGCTATTTGTTCCGCTTGGTGGCTGCGGCGAAATCGGCATGAATCTCACGCTCTACGGCTTTGGAGCCGAGGGCGCGGAGAAATGGATCATTGCCGATCTCGGCGTCACCTTTGGCCATGACGACACCCCCGGCATCGAAGTCATCATGCCGGATCCCGCCTTCATCGAGGAGCGGCGGCGCGATTTGCTTGGCATCGTGCTCACGCACGGCCATGAGGATCACATCGGCGCGGTGCCTTATCTCTGGCAGCGGCTCAAATGCCCCATCTACGCAACGCCGTTCACCGCCGCGCTCCTTCGCAGCAAGCTCGCCGAGCACGGCGTGGAAGAGGAGGTGAAAATCAAAGAGGTGCCGCTGAATGGCAGCCTCAAGCTTGGGCCGTTCGACATTCGCTATATCACGCTCACGCATTCCATCCTCGAGCCCAACGCGCTCGCGATCAAAACGCCGCTCGGCACGGTATTGCATACCGGCGATTGGAAGATCGATCCCGAGCCGATGATGGGCGAAGTGACCGATGATAAGGCGCTGCGCGCACTCGGCGATGAGGGCGTGCTCGCGATCGCCTGCGATTCAACCAATGTGTTCGTGCCGGGCGAGAGCGGATCCGAAGGCTCGGTGCGCGAAAGCCTCGTTGATCTCATCCGCAACAAGACGGGGCGCGTTGCGATAACATCATTCGCCTCCAATGTCGCGCGCATCGAAACCATCGCGCATGTCGCCGCCGAGAACGGGCGCCATCCGGTGCTGGTTGGCCGCGCGATGCACCGGCTCGTCGATGCCGCGCGCACGGCCGGCTATTTCGTCGATCTGCCAAATTTCGTACCGATGGAAGAGGCCGGATATTTGCCTCCTGAAACAGTGCTCTACATTTGCACCGGCAGCCAGGGTGAGCCGCGCGCCGCGCTCGCGCGCATGGCCGATGGCTCGCACCCCAATTTGACGCTGGAGAAAGGCGATACGCTGGTGTTCTCCAGCCGCGTGATCCCGGGCAATGAGCGCGCGATCTACGCGCTGATGAACGCGTTTGCCGCCAAGGGCGTCGAAGTGATCTCCGGGATGGATGTGCATTTGCACGTCTCGGGGCATCCGTGCCGTGATGAGCTCGCGCAAATGTATCAATGGGTACGCCCGCAAATTGCGGTGCCAGTGCATGGCGAACTCAGGCACTTGCAGGAGCACGC
Organism: Alphaproteobacteria bacterium; assembly: GCA_049288095.1. Classification (GTDB taxonomy): domain Bacteria; phylum Pseudomonadota; class Alphaproteobacteria; order CAWBKL01; family CAWBKL01; genus CAWBKL01. The sequence goes on from JBAQHC010000454.1 coordinate 3,081, forward strand.
CCGGCTCGCGGACGAATTGCAGGTGCCGCAATCTTTCGTCACGCCGAATGGCTCGATATTGCGCTTGGCGCCGGGCCCCGCGGAGATCATCGATCACGCGCCTTCCGGCCGGCTCTATCTTGACGGTAATCTGCTTATTCCGTCCACGGACGGAACCGTGCAAACGCGCAAGAAGCTCGCTTTCGCGGGCCACGTGGTCGCCGTTGTCGTGTTCGACAAGAAGAGCCGGCTCGCAGCCGATCCGCGCATCGTCGGTTATGGCCTGCCGCGGGGCGCAGAAGGCGATCTCGACGAGGCGCTCAAGGCCGATCTTGAGGATGCGCTTTACGAGGCGATGGATGCGCTCACCCGGCCGCAAGCGCAGGATGACGAGACGGTCGAAGAGCAGGCGCGTCGGGCGTTGCGCGCATCGCTCAAGGAGCGCTGGGGCAAGCGCCCTGTCATCTCGGTCGAGATCATCCGGCTGGAGGGTTGAGTGCTTTTACCTCTCCCTTTAGGGAGAGGTCGATAT
>JBAQHC010000455.1:0-1508 GCA_049288095.1 Alphaproteobacteria bacterium
ACCCTATATTTATTCCATGAGTGTTGAACCGAAAAGCGGGCGCAAGTCCGGGCGGCCCTATGTGCGCGTGTGCGATCGACGGCGGCGTGGTGCGCAGCCCGGCAATATGAATGCACTGAAATCTGGCGCGCATTGCGCGCCGGCGCGCGGGCTCAATCGTGAAATATCGCTGTTGCTCAAAGACGCGCGCACGGCCATTCAGTACGGGCGCAGTTCGTGAAACCGGGGATGGATCTTCGAAAAAACAGAAAACGAATGGCCGCGATTATCCTGTCGCAGCAAGCTCTTGCCCGCGCCGAGGACCGAATGAGATACGAGATAAGACGCGCAAAACGCCGGAAAAGTTGCGACACGAACGGCAGTGCCGCACGCTTGCCCGATGACGCCGATGCGGTGAAACATGAGCCTTTCTCGCCCAAGCCGGTGGCGCCCCATGACTTCATTCGTGACCCATAGCCTTGCCGCGGAGCCGGATACGATCGCGCCGGACGGCAGCGAGGTGCGACTGCTCGCGGGCGCATCGCGCGGAAGCATGGCGCATTTCAAATTGCCACCGGGCGCCGTCTCGAAACCTGTCGCGCACAAGACGGTCGAAGAGGTTTGGTACATCGCGAGCGGGCGAGGGCGCATGTGGCGCAAGCTTGGCGCTGCCGAGAAAATCACCGAGCTTGCGCGCGGCGTTTCGATCTCGATCCCCGTTGGCGCACATTTTCAGTTTCGCTGTGATGGCGCCGAGCCGCTTGAAGCCATCGGCGTGACGATGCCGCCATGGCCCGGCATGGATGAGGCGTACGAGACCCAAGGCATTTGGCCGGCGAGCGTTTGATGATCATGATCAGAGAAGCCAAGCCGGACGATGAAGCGACGCTTAAGAAGATCGATGCGAGCATCGAGACATCTTTCGTCTACGATGCAGTCCCGTTTGATGAGGGATTTGAGCTCCGACTTACGAAAGTCGATCCGCCGCTGAGGAAGGAGTATTCGCTCGCGCATTTCAGAGATATGGCGCCCCCTTGCGATCGTGAATGGGTTGCCGAATCAGATGGCCGCATTGTCGGTTTCATCGGCGTCGCGACGGAGGCGCGAAAGAAGCGGTGCTCGGTTTGGCACTTCTATGTCGATAGAGCGCATCGCAAGCGAGGCATCGGCCGTAGGCTGATGAACGCGGCCCAAGCGCATGCGAGCAACAGCGGCGCGACTTTGCTTTGGGTCGAGACACAGAACGTGAATGTGCCCGCCATCGCGGCTTATCGCGCGCTCGGCTTCGAGCTTTGCGGGCTCGATACGGCGCTTTACCACGGCACCGCCGAAGCGGATGAGACGGCGCTCTATCTTGCGCGCCGGATCGGTTGATCCATGGCACTCTCGCCCGAATATTCTGCATTTGTCGAAGAGCTGTTCGCTTTCGCTTTTCCCGTTCGCATTCGGCGCATGTTCGGTGGCGCGGGGATTTTCTGGGACGAGGTGATGATCGGCCTTATCTCGGACGAGCGCATTTACCTGAAGGC
>JBAQHC010000456.1:0-7372 GCA_049288095.1 Alphaproteobacteria bacterium
GTCGGCCTGCTCTACAGCCTTTATCTCTTCTATGTCGGTCTGCCGATATTGATGAAGGCCCCGCAAGATAAGGCGCTTGTCTACACCGGCGCCGTCATCGTTGCTTGCATTGTCGTCGGCATCGTCTACGGCGCGATTGTTGGCATAATGATGCCCCGCCCACATAGCTTCGCATCAAACGGTGGAACCGTCAGCGGCCAGATCAAAATGCCCAATGGTGCGACAGTTGATCTCGGTGCGCTTCAGCAGGCGGCGAAGAATCTCGAAGCTGCCAGCTCCGGCATGGCTGCGGCGGGCGCGAGCTCTTCGGGCTCGCCGAGTTCGTCGGGCTCCGCCGACACGTCCGGCGCGCCAGCAACTGCCGCTGTGACGACGATCGACACGGAGAAGCTCAAGGCGCTTCTGCCGGATGATCTCTCCGGCGGTTTCGCGCGCGGCGAAGTCAATACTGGCAGCGGCGGTCTCGCCGGTATTGGTGGCTCTGGCGCGTCGGCGACTTACACACAGGGCGATCAGTCAATTGAGCTCAGTGTCGTTGATCTCGGTGCGCTCGGCGCCATGGCCGCGATGAGCGGCCTCCTCGGCGCGAATGCGTCGGAACAAAACGCCACGCACTATTCTAAAATGGCGACCATCGATGGACGCCAAACCATGGAAGAATATGACAGCAGCGCGAAGACAGGCACTTTTGCCGTCATCGTCGCCAATCGCGTGATGGTGCAGGCCGAGGGCCATGGCGCCGATATGGATTCGCTCAAGGCGGCGGTCAAGCGCGTCGATTTTGATCGTGTCGAAGGGCTGGCAAAGCCCTAGTTATCGCTGCGGCGGGGCGTGGTTTGGCTCGCGCCCGAAAGCGCCTCATCCAGCAAGAACATATCCGTCAGCAGCGTGCGCAGATGCATCGACGCGTTGAGATTGTCGATGAGCTGCGAGCCGATATTGTGCGCCGAAAGCACGACATTAACGGCAGTGAGCGCGCGTTCGGCGTCGACTGCAACCAAGCGGCAGAACTCATTAAGCGCTTCGGGCCGTGCGGCATTCGCCTTCCCGATCTCTTTCTCGAACGCGGGAGCAAGCGCGATCAGGCTGAGGATAAGAACGTTCAGCACTTGGCGGATGGGCGGGCCGTCGCCTCCGGTCGATTCGAAGTCGCGGCCCTGCGCGGCGTAAGCCAGCATGAATTCGTAGGAGGACTCGATCTTGTCGATCGCTTGCTCGAGCGTGAAAGCGCTGGTCATCAGTGGGCTTCCGGCGGCGACCAGCGCTTGGGATCATGATTTGCTTCAAGCTCTTCAGGCGTGATCCAGCCGAGAAGCATCGAGCGCAAATAGAACCATTTGTCCGGCTGCAGCGTGAAGTAAACGTGCAGAATAATCAGCGTGACGAATGTGAGCGAAGCGAGATCGTGCAGCACATAAACCCAGCCCCAGCTTTGCTCGGAGAGGAAATAAGGGTCACGCTGCCAAAACGGCGTGTCGATCTTGCGTAGCATCAGGAGCCCGGTGCCGATCGCCGTGAGGCCCGTGATCGTCACGGCGTGATGCATGAGCTTTTGCGGCAGCGTGTATTTGCCCGGCTTGGGAACATCGCGGCCGATTCCGATCGCCGTTATGCCCGCACGAATATCGCGGCCGCCGATCCACATCGATCCGGGATTCTGGAAGAACAGCGCGCGGATGATGTGCAGCGCGACGAGTGCCGTTAGCAGGAGGCCTGCGATCCAGTGGATCGTCAGCCAAGTGAATTTGATGCCGAAGACGGGCAGGAGCCCAGTTGCCAGCAGCGTCAAAATGGAGGCCGCCATAAGCCAATGTGACAGCCGTGACAGAATTCTGTGACGAATGAGATGATTCTCTGCCATGAACGTCCCGTCTCGCGACAACCGGTCACTTGAGAATAGAGCGAGCGAGTCGAAGTTTAAAGCGGCGAAGCGTTGTGCGCGCGCAACGCTTCGCATGCGCGAATAAAGTGAGAGGTGGCGCTGCGCAAATTGCCCCGCTAGACTCGGCTGCGGGGAAAACGTCGATGCGCCCGAAGGGCGCGGGCATCAAGCTTTGGAGATCTCGTGATGGGCGATGGTTCGTCAGGTGGCGATCATTCGGACGGCGCGCGCGCCTTCAAGGTCAGCCGCCGCGCCGTTTTGAAAGCGGTAGTTGCATCGGGGGCGGTCGCTTCGTCGGCCGCGCTTCTGACTTATGGTTGTTCGCAACAACCGCAGACGGCCGCGGGTTCCGTTGCGCGGCTCATTACGCTCAACGTCAATGGCAAGCCGCGCCCCGTCGATGTCTTGCCGAATGAAACCCTGGCAATGACGCTGCGCTATAAGCTCGGCCTTACCGGCACGAAGCTTGGCTGCGATCGCGGCGAGTGCGGCGCCTGCACGGTTCACCTGGATGGCGTGCCCTTCAATTCATGCTCGATCTTGACGCATTTGGTGCGCGGCCGTGCGGTCACGACGATCGAGGGCATCGAGGGGCCAAATGGCGAGCTCCATCCCGTGCAGCAAGCGATGATCGATGAGCTCGGCCCGCAATGCGGTTTTTGCACGCCAGGCCAAGTGATGTCTGCGGTCGCGCTGCTCAAAGTGAATCCCAATCCGACGCGCGATGAAGTGCGCCAAGCCATGTGCGGCAATCTCTGCCGCTGCGGCGCTTACGACCATTACACCAATGCCGTGATGCGCGCGGCTAGCGGCAAGGGGGCGTGATATGGCATTCAAGCTGATCGGCAAGAATTTCACGCCGCCCGATGTCCGCGCGAAGGTCACCGGCAAAGCGAAATATTCCGAAGATTTCCGCGCCGACAATATGGCGTTCGTCAAATTGCTGCTCTCGCCGATGCCGAATGCGAACATCACGCATATCGACACGTCCGAAGCGGAGAGGATGCCCGGTGTGCTCGGCATCTTGACGGCAAATGACGTGCCCAAGATCCCCGAGCCGCAAGAGCAGATGCTCACCAATGCACCCAAATATGTCGGCCAGCCGATCCTCGCGGTTGCGGCGGTCGACGAAGTGTCGGCGGCCGACGCGATCGACAAGATCAAGATCGATTATCAGCAATTGCCCTTCGTTACCGATCCGCTCGTGAGCCTTTATCCGGGCGGCCCCGACGCATACCCCGCGGGCAACGTCGTCAAAGCGGCGAGCCAGGACGTGACTGAAGCGCCCACATCGGGCGGCACGCTCACATCGTACAAGTGGAATGCGCGCGATTTCGCGGCCGCCGGCGAAGACAAATTGCCGGAAGGCGAATCGCTCCAGCAATGGTCTTATGGTGATGTCGATGGCGGCTTCGCGCAAGCCGCTCTTGTGTTGGACGAGAGCTTCGTCGTTGACAGCAATTCGCACCATTCGATGGAGCCGCGCAGCTGCTTCTCCTATTGGCAAGGCGGCAAATGCTACGTACACGGATCAACGCAAAGCCAGAGTTTCGTTCATCCGATGCTCGCCGGAATGATCGGCATTCCCCCGCAGCAGCTCGTTTACATCGCTGAGTTCTGCGGCGGCGGCTTCGGCTCCAAGGGTTCGGCCTATCCGACCATGGTGATCCCGGCGCTCATGTCGAAGAAGATCAACCGGCCATGCATGTTGCGCATTTCGCGCGCCGAGGAATATTTCGTCGGTAGCGCGCGCGGTGCCTTTCAGGGCCGCGTCAAGCTCGGCTTCCGCGCTGACGGGCGCATCTTGGCCGCCGATCTCTATATCGTACAGCAAGCGGGCTCGACAGCAGGCTTTCCCGATAACGTTGCAGCCGGGCAGGCGCTGTCGCTGGTCTATTCACCGATCGCCATGCGTTGGCGCGGCTTCAACGTCATCGTCAACACCCCGCCGTGCGGACCGCAGCGCGGGCCCGGACAGAACCAGCTCGCGGTCGCCGTCGAACCGTTGATGGATAAGGCAGCGCGCGCGCTCAAGCTCGACCGGCTCCACATCCGCGAGATCAACGCGCCCGACAAGAACACGCCGTTTGCACAAACGCGCCAGCATCTCTCATCGGCCTATATGCGCGAAGCCCTGGCAATCGGCGCCGCCAAATTCAAATGGGACGAGAAGATCAAGCGTTCGGGCGAGCGCAACGGCTCTAAGGTGATCGGCATCGGCGTCGGCCAGGCTTATCACTCGGCGGGCTTCAACGGCTTTGACGGCCTTTGCCGTATCACGCCCGACGGCAAGCTGCATGTGCACACTGGCGTCGGCAATCTCGGCACCTACTCTTACGCGTCGACATCGCGCGTCGCGGCTGAAGTGCTCGGCTATAGCTGGGACAATGTGATCATCGAGCGCGGCGATTCCTCCAAGGGCTTGCCGTGGAACATTGGCCAGTTCGGCTCGAACACGAACTTCACCATGTCGCGCACCAATTATGCGGCCGCCATGGATGCCAAGAAGAAGCTTCAGGAGATTGCGGCCAAGGACCTCGGCGGCAAGCCTGAGGATTACAAGCTCGAGGATGAGAAGGTCGTCGGGAACGGCAAGAGCATGACCTTCGCTCAAGCTGCGCAGCGCGCCATTCAGCTCGGCGGCAAATATGACGGCCATGAAACACCGCCGGATATTTTCTTCCTCACCAAGGATGCCGTCGGCGTGATTGTTGGCACCGGCCTTATCGGCGTTGCGAAGGATAATCTGCCCTTGCCCGATCACGTTCCGGCACTTGCGTGCGGCTTCATGATGATCGAGCTCGACCTCGAAACCGGCCAGCACAAGATCCTCGAATATGTCGGCACGGCGGATTGCGGCACGGTCGTTCATCCGCAAGGGCTTCAGGCCCAGATTCGGGGCGCCGCCTCTATGGGCATCGGCTTCGCAACGCTCGAAGGCGCGGTCTACGATCCGCAAAACGGCCTGCCGGCGAGCGTTGGGCTCTATCAAGCAAAGCCACCGTCTTATCTCGACGTGCCGGAAAACATGGACGCGCTCTATGTCGATAAGCCCGACAACGACAATCCGGTGGGCGTCAAAGGCATTGGTGAACCGATTATGGGTTGCGCAGCGTCCGCGCTTTTGTGCGCCATCTATGATGCGCTCGGCGGCAAGTTCTATTTCAACCGGACGCCGCTAAAGGCGGATTCGATCCTCAACGCATTGGCTGGGCGCCCTCAGGCGCACAAGCCACTCGCCGTGAAGACGCAATAGGAGCCGAACATGTCAACCAAGGACACGATGGCTCATTTCGATCTGTTCCAGCCAAGCGATCTGGCGAACGCGCTCGATCTTTTGTCGAAATACAAGGCTGATGGCTGGCGGCTCGCGGGCGGGCAAGACAGCTATGACTGGTTCAAGGACCGCGCAAAACATCCCAAAGCTGTCATCGATTTGGGCGGCATTGCCGAGCTTAAAGGCATCAAGGAAACGCAAGACGGCATCGAGATCGGCGCGCTCACGCCGCTGATCGAGGTCAACAGCTCGCAGCTGATCAAGAACAAATACGGCTTGCTTGCGGCGGCCGCAGGGCGCGTTGCCTCACCGCAGATCCGGCACATCGGCACGATCGGCGGCAATGTTAGCCAGGATGCGCGCTGCTGGTATTACCGCTCGGGCCTCAATTGTTATCGGGCCGGTGGCAACACTTGCTACGCTGACACGCCGGAAGGCATGAATCGCGAGCATTGCCTCTTCGGTGCTTCGCGCTGTGTAGCGGTTTCGCCCTCCGATACGGCCCCATGCATGGTCGCGCTCGAAGCCAGCATGGTGCTGAAAGGCCCGAAGGGCGAGCGCGTGGTGCCGGCCGAGCAGTTCTTCATCGGCCCCTCGGTCAACATCACGCACATGACCGTCACCGAGCCTGACGAGATTTTGACTAGCATTCGCATTCCGGCGAAATGGGCCGGCTCGAAATTCTATTTCGAGAAAGTTGCCGATCGCGCGACATGGGATTTCGCGCTCGTCAATGTCGCCTGCGTCATGCAGATGGACGGCGAGACGATCAAGGATATCCGCATTGTATGCGGCGCGGTTCAGTGCACGCCCAAGCGGCTGCAGGCGGTCGAAGAAGCCGCGAAAGGCCAGCCCAAGAACGCGGATACGGCGAATGTCGCGGCGAGCCTTGCCGCACGCGGTGCAGCGCCGCTTGCGCGCAATGGCTATAAGATCCCGCTGATGGAGAATCTCGTGCGCCGCGCGATCAGGGATGCGTGATGGATGGTTCGACAAGGTCACCATGAGGGATTGGTTCTTTGTGCCTCATCCTGAGCCTGTCGAAGGATGAGCGGAGAGCAGACGAGTAATGGAAATCTTCCGCGTTAGAACCGACGTCTACGGTCAGAATGTGCTTGAGGGCCTTAACTGGGACCTCATCTGGCTGTTCTTGGGGGTCGCCGCTGCTGTGATCGTGCTCCATCTCGTCTTCTCCGCGCTCGGCGGCAAGCGGCAGAAATAGCCGGTTTTTTTGTCTGTGACGTTGGTTACCGAACATCGAGGCGACGCCTCGCCGCGACCCATGCTGTTCGCCATATCAAGCGCTCGTGCTAATTTCACGTGACGCGATTTGAGGATTCCCATGGCGCAAGAGCATTTCGTCGAGGCAACGCTGAACTACAGGCCCGCGGCCGAGGCTGATATCTGGTTTTACGATCCGGGCCCCGGCATTCCACGCACGCCTGAGTTTGATCCTCACCAAGTGAAGATCCACGATGCGCGCGCCGAAGGCTTAAGGGCGCTTATCGATCGCCAGGGCTTCGAGCTCGTCGCTTGCACGGCTGACATCGTCTTCAATTCAGATCCCGCGCTCGTGCGAACTTCCTATTACCCGGCGATGGAGCGCTTGGTGAAGGAGCATTTAGGCGCCGCGCGTGTTTTCGCCTTCGATCACGATTTTCGCTCTACCGCCGTTGAGCAGCAAACCGAACATTTGCGTCCTGCCGTGATGGGCGTTCACAACGACTACACGGAGCTTTCAGGGCCGCAGCGCGTGCGCGAGCTTTTGCCCGATGAGGCGGATACGCTCCTGAAGCGGCGCTTCGCCTTCATCAATGTCTGGAAGCCGATTGGCCACACGGCGGAGGGAACGCCGCTCGCCGTGTGCGATGCCGAAACAATCGGACAAGATGATTTCACGCTTCTTCGGTTGCGCTATCAGCACAGAACCGGCCAGATTTACGGCGCGAAATACAATCCGGCACAGCGCTGGTACTACTATCCGAACATGCGCACCAATGAGGCGCTGTTGCTCAAGGTTTTCGACAGTGACAAGGCCCGCGCGCGGTTCCTCGCGCACAGCGCGTTCGTTGATCCGAGCGCGCGCAAAGACGCGCCCCCACGCCAAAGCATCGAGGTGCGCACCATCGCGTTCTTCTGATTTCGTTTTGCGCTCGTTTCTAAAAAAACCCTCTCCCAGGGGAGAGGGCGGGGTGAGGGGGGAGGCCCCAATA
>JBAQHC010000457.1:0-2758 GCA_049288095.1 Alphaproteobacteria bacterium
GCATGGCACAGCGTGTAAGCCGGGCGCGAAAGCGCCTCCCCAAATGCGACCTGCTTCGCAACAATGAGCGCGAGCGGGGACGGTTGGCCGCATCGCGGCCTCTTAGAGCGCCTTCGAGATGCCGACGAAGAATCCGCGCCGCGGTCCGAATTGCGGCGCGCCAACGCCGACGCCCGTCCCGTCGCGGATTTCATATTTCTCATCCAACGCATTGATGATGTCGCCCCGCACGGTGAGGCTCTTAAGTGCGCCGAGATCGAATTCGTGGCTAACACCCAAATTCACTTGCGTATAGGCCGGCACATGATCGCCATTGGGTGTTACGCCGTCTCTCCTCAAACCCGAACCGTAAATGACGTCGGTGCTGAAGCGGGTGCCGAACCAAAGATAGGAGGCGCCCGCCGACAGGCTCACAATCTGCTGGTGATCGAGCGGGATGTAATGCATCGAAATGAACGCAAGATCGGCGGGATCGAAGTCGAACTGGCTCGAGACGATGTCGCGGCCCAATGCGCGCTCATAGGAAGCATTCAAATAGGCCGAGAATGGACCCGAAAGATAATTGGCGGTGAACTCAACACCATATTGCCGGCCGTCACGATAGTTGAACGGCGTCAGGATGATCGGTGCCCCGAACTGGCCCTCGTCGATCAGATTCTTGGAGGCTTTGTAAAACGTATCGAGCCCGAGCGTGAGACCATCTTCGAGCTTCTGCTCGACGCCGACATCATAGTAGTCTGCGCGCTCGGCCTTTGGAGTGTCGTCCACTGTGCTCGCCGCGGCAGCTGTTGTATTCGCGAACAAGGCGACGCTTGTGTTGGCGATCAGCTCGATCGGCGGCGGCGAGAAATAGCGCGAATAGCCAGCATGCACCGTTGTTCCATCGAGCGGCTTCCAGACAACATTGACGCGCGGGCTGAGCTGGTTTTCAGCGACGAACGCGCTGAATGTATCATAGCGCAGGCCGTAATTGAGCGTCAGCTTCTCCAAGAGCTTCCATTCATCCTGGAGATACACGCTGTAGCTCCAAGTATGCTTGGTGGAGTCATCCGTAGTATCGATCGGATTGTCGGGCGCTGTTTGGTTGCCGAGGGCATCGACCCCCAGAACTTGCGACGAGGTGTTGCTGATCAAGTCATCGCCTTGGAAGACCACGCCGCCACGCACGGTGTGAGCGCTTCCCAAGTGCCAAGCGCCTTCCGCCTGCACGCCATAGGCCTCATCGCGCTTATAAGCGGTTTGGGCGATGCCGTTGAAGAGGAGGTCGCCAATCGGATCGGGCATAAAATAGAGGCTCGAATAACGCCCGAAGCCGGAGATCTGAAAATCGATTGCGCCGCCGGAATGCAGATAGCTGACGATGCCGTAATGCGTTATCTCGCGCTGGTTCTCATTGAGGTTCTCGCTTGGGAACGCGGATTGTCCGCCCACGGAGAGAACGCCCGCTGGGCCAAGGCCGTTGACTCCGTCAAGCCCCGCGGGCTCAAGCCCGATCTGATTGGGGATCTGAAATTGATCGCGCGAGGTGCCGAAGATTCCGGTCACGCTCGCATCACCGTCGATGATGTCCTGAAGATAGACGAAGCCGTGATACTGCTTGGTGCGATCGTGCGCAGGGTTCGTGCTGCCGTCTGGCGTTTCAATGCCGAGTGTGTTGGTGAGATAATCGCCCGAGACAAAATAATTGAGGCTTCCGGCCGATCCGCCATAATCGAAGCTCGGCTGAAGGTCGCTGTGGCTGCCGCCATAGACTCCGACCTGCCCGCCTTGCGCGAACGCGCCGGACTTTGTCTGCACGTCGATAATACCGGCTGTGCGCAGACCGTATTCTGCCGGCAGCGCGCCGGTGATGAGATCAACCGAATCGGCGAGCCTTGGGTCAAGCGTTTGACCAAACGCCGAAATGCCCTCAGGGATGATGATCCCATTGAGCCGGTATTGGAGGCCATTGTGCTCGCCGCGCACATGCAACTGGCCGAACGAATCCTGCGCGACGCCTGGCGCTTGGATAATGACCTGATTGAGAAGATTGTTCTCGCCGCCAGGCTGTGCCTCGATTGCCTGCGAAGTGATTGTATAGGTCGAGGCCCCTATCTTGGTTTGGATGCCGATACGCGCCTCATTCAACCGCTGCGCTGTGACGGTGATGGTCTCTACCGCTGGCGTCGCGGCTTGCGCGGCGGCGAATGTCGGCAAAGTGACAAGCGCGCTCGCCGACGCAAGCGCCAATTTCAATCGCGATTTCATTTAAGTCTCCGAGAATGCGTCCCGTTGGATCGGCGCCGAACGCAATCGGCCACGCGAAACCAACAACCTTTCCGGCGCCCGCGGCGAAGCGCGGTGCCGAATGCTCAACTCAATGTGGAGCTAGACGCGTGGCGGGCCGCGGCCTTGCCAGCTATGGGAGATGATGCCGTAAGCGGCGGACAGCGCTTCGGCATAGAGCGCGACAAAGATCGCCGCATTCGGTGGAAGCAAATGCGCTGCATCAATGGCAAGCGCGCGGCCGCCGCTCATCTGCTCATGACAAATGAGACAGTGATCTGCATCACTTTCTGTGGAGAGTGCCGAGGAATCGAACAGGTTCGGCGCCAGATTGATCGCATGGACAAGAGACGCCGATGCGTTCCAATCGGCGTCGAAATGAATATGCGTCTGAACGGCGAATGCCTGGATGAGTACCGCAAACAGTGCGAGCCACGCGGTCGGCCGGCGGAGCTGCTGGCGCTCCACCACAAATGTCCTCGAAACCGGCCGA
>JBAQHC010000458.1:0-14485 GCA_049288095.1 Alphaproteobacteria bacterium
CACTTGCGCCGTGGCGTCCGATACGTTCTTACGCTGCGTCACCGAATGGCCGAGGAAAACCTCCTCCTCATTGTCGGTGTAGCGCAGCCGGCCGAGCTTATCCGACATGCCCCATTCAGTGACCATGCGGCGCGCAAGATTGGTTGCTTGGCGAATATCGTCGGAGGCACCCGTCGTGACGTTCTCCGCGCCGAAAATCAGCTCCTCAGCAATGCGACCGCCGAACAGCACGCAGAGGCGCTGCTCCAGCCACTTCTTGGAATAGCCGTAGCGATCACGCTCGGGCAGCGACATGGTCACGCCGAGGGCACGGCCGCGCGGAATGATCGTGACTTTGTGCAGCGGGTCGTGGCCTTCCATGTGAAGCGAGACGAGCGCATGGCCGCCTTCATGATAGGCGGTGAGCTTCTTCTCCTCCTCGGTCATCACCATGGAGCGGCGCTCGGCGCCCATCATGACTTTATCTTTCGCATCCTCCAGCTCGCGCATGGTCACGAGCCGCTTGTTGCGCCGCGCGGCGAGCAAGGCGGCCTCATTGACGAGGTTGGAGAGATCGGCGCCTGAAAAGCCAGGCGTGCCCCGCGCGAGAACGCGTGGCGAAACATCCGGCGCGATGGGCACTTTGCGCATATGCACTTTCAGGATCTTTTCGCGACCGACGATATCGGGCAGACCGACGACGACCTGACGGTCGAAACGGCCCGGACGCAAGAGCGCGGGGTCAAGCACATCGGGACGGTTCGTCGCCGCGATGATGATGACGCCTTCATTCGCCTCGAACCCGTCCATCTCGACCAGCAATTGATTGAGCGTTTGCTCGCGCTCGTCATTGCCGCCGCCAAGGCCGGCGCCGCGATGACGGCCGACCGCATCGATTTCATCGATGAACACGATGCATGGCGCGTTCTTCTTGGCATCGACGAACATGTCGCGCACGCGGCTTGCGCCGACGCCCACGAACATCTCGACGAAGTCGGAGCCCGAGATTGTGTAGAACGGCACGCCCGCTTCGCCCGCGATCGCGCGCGCAAGCAGCGTCTTGCCGGTGCCGGGCGGGCCGACAAGCAATGCGCCCTTCGGAATGCGGCCACCGAGACGCTGGAATTTTTGCGGATCGCGCAGGAAATCGACGATCTCCTGCAGCTCTTCCTTCGCTTCATCGACACCCGCGACGTCTTCAAACGTCACGCGACCGTGCTTTTCGGTGAGCAGCTTTGCGCGCGATTTGCCGAAGCCCATGGCGCGTCCGCCACCGCCTTGCATCTGGCGCATGATGAGGAAGAGGAATGCGATGATCAGCAGGATCGGCAGCGCCTGCCCGATGATGAGCAAGAGATAGGAGCCGCGCTCGCGCCCTTTGTCGGTGCCGTCGACACCGTGATCCGCCAAGAACTTGCCGAGGCCGGGATCCGATCCGCCGATAATCTTCGTCGTGTACACGGCGCCGGTCTTCGGCGTCACCTTGATGGCGCCCTTTTCGGTATCGACCTCTGCCGCCTTAACCTGGCCCTGCTCGACATCGGTGATGAATTTCGTATAGGCGACGTCGCTGCCATCCGATCCGGTCAGCGCACCTTGTCCACCGAAGAGGTTGAACAAGAGCAACACGAAGAGAAACAAACCAAGCCAAATGGCAATTTTCGTCAGATTGTTCACGAATGGCACCTAACGCCGGAATCCAGGCCCCAGGCCCGGTCAATTGAATCCACTTTAGCAGAGATAGGATCGCGGCAAAGGATTACGAGACCGTGGCTACGTCACATTCTGGCGGGAGAATGTGTCACTACCTGGGCCCAAAGCCGGCCGGTTTCACCCTTTAGACGCGCCTCGCCGACGAACAAGGCCACCGGCCCTGCGCGCATCTCGCGAAATGCTTCGGCGCTTGCAGCGATTGCAGGCGGGTCCACCCGCCCCTCTCCGCCTACGATTACCGGCCCGCCGCCCTTGGCCGTGATCTCGGCAGCCCCGAAGCCCGCCGGAAGGCGGAGCCAAAATCGATTATCCCATAAGGTGGTACCGCCATCGGCGAGACTAACCACCGCGGCGCGCGATGCGGCGCGCGCCTCGCGTTCAATGACCCAAAGGACCCTCTCGCGCTTGATTCGGCAGCCGCCAAGGGTCGCACCCCTGGCTTCCGGGTGCTTCAATTGGTCCGCGAGCGTACGCAATGAGGCCCGCGCAGGCGGATAAGCCTCGCCCCCCACGAGCCGGATCAAGTACGAGAGCAGGCGCTCGGCTGCTCTGGCCGGAAGTGCTGCAAATGCCCTCGTTTCGAAGGACGCCGAACCTTCCGGGGCAATTTTGCAGGAGCAGGCCGCAAGGGCCTGATCGATCAGCAACCGATCAATTCGCGCCATGAGAGCACTTGCGCGCGCAAGGCTCTCGCCCGGGAGACCGGCCTCTCCAAGCACGGGCATCAATTTCCGGATGCGAATACGCTCGAACCGCGTGTCGTCATTGCTGGGATCATCAATCCACGGCTGGCCGCGCGCCTTCAGCGTTGCGCGCAAGCTCTCGCGCGCAAAGCCGAGCAATGGCCGCAAGAGCGGCACCGGCGGCACGAAAGCGATCTCCGACGCGGCGCGCATCGCACCAAGCCCGCCAATGTCGCTGCCATGTGCGAGCCGAAGGAGAAACGTCTCGGCTTGATCATCGCGCGTATGTGCGACGAGAAGCGGCGCGGCAATGCCGTTATCGCCAAGTTGCGCCGCGGCTTGTGCAAGCAAGGCATAGCGCGCGGCACGCGCGCGGCGCTGCAATCCTGTCGTGGGCTTTTCCCCTTCCCAGCGCAGCACGCGATGCGAAACGCCCAAAGTTCGGCACCATTCGCCGACTTGCGCAGCTTCATGCGCGGAACCTTCGCGCAGTTCATGATCGACCGTAAGTGCCGCGATGCGGCGGCCGGGATAAGCCTCATGCACCAAGCGCAACAGAGCCATGCTGTCGCTGCCGCCTGAAACGCCAAGCGCAAGTGGCCCTTCGCCCTGCCGCCCCAGGTTGCGCAGCAACGAATCAAGCGCCGCACGAAATTCATGTGTTGCCACTGGTGTCACGGTCCGACGATGCACATGACCGGACGCGCGTCGTCAAATGGAATTTTGTTCGTAGCTCGTGCTGTCCCCTCACCCGCTCACTTCGTTCGCGCCCTCTCCCCGCGTACGGGGAGAGGGAAGGGTGAGGGGCGCTTCAGCTAGGCCGGGCAGCCGGTTCTGCCGCTTTCGACCTTGGCGCGCTGCATAATGGTCGCCGAAGCGCTCGGATATTTCTTCGGCAGCTCCTGGAATGTTGCGCAAGCTTGGGTCTTTTGATTGAGCTTGGCGAGGCTCATGCCAAGCTTCAGCATGGAATCCGGCGCTTTCGGGCTCGTCGGGTATTTCTTGAGCGAGCTGATAAAGGCTTGGGCCGCGTTGGTAAAATCGCTCTCGACATAATAGGTCTCGCCCAGCCAATAGGTTGCCGGTCCGGCGAGCTGATCGTCCGGGTGCTGAGCAACGAAATTCTTCAGCGCACCTTCGGCATTCTTGTAGTTCTGCTGACGTAAAAATCCGAGCGCGGCGTTGTACTGGTCTTGTGTGCTCCCCTGGGCTTGAACGCTGCCCGCGGGTACCTGGCCGAGCGTGGTCGGTCCAGGGGCAAGGCCGGGGCCTTGCGCGCTATTACCCGAAACTGGCTGGCCAGCACCGCCGTCACCGTTCGCGCCCTGCTGCGCTGAAGCCGGCGCCTGGGGCGGATTGCTCGGTGCCTGATCGCCCGGTGCTGGGGCCTGGCCCTTGCCGGAATATTGATCGAACTGCGTCTGCAGCCGATCGAGACGATTGCCGAGCTGCTCCACTTGATCGGTGAGCTCGCGCACTTCCTGCTCGAGCCCATCGACTCGTTGCATCAAACGGTCATTGGATTCCTGGTCGGTCTGGGCGGAGCCTGTAACTCCAGAACCAGAGGCCGCGGCGAGCTGCACATAACCGCTGCGCGATGTGTAGACGTGGTGCTCAACGTTCTTGAGATCCTGCTCGACCCAGCCAATGCCCTGGACGAGGCCGCCAAATTCGCCGTCATTGGTTTGTGCGCTCAACCGGTCGGCGGCAAAGGGCTCGACGAGAATCGTGCCTGCTACCACTGCCAGGGCGATTTGCCAGCGCCGCATGAACACTCCTCACCAGCGAAACGAACGCGCCTCAACAGACGCGGAATCGCTCCGATAGGGAACGATATCGCTGTTAAATTAACCTAAATGGCGGCCCAAATGGGGCATTCCCAAGCGATTTCGAGGAAGTGATGTGAAAAAGCCCGCCCGGAAGTTCCAGGCGGGCTTCATGCTCACAGAAGAATAAGTCTTAGGCTCCAGCGCCCTTGGTGATAACGCTCACTGCGCGGCGATTCTGTGCCCAGCAGGCCTCGGTTGATTCGACGCAAACCGGCTTCTCCTTGCCATAGGAGATCGTCGAGATTCGCGACGCCTCAACGCCCAAGCTGATCAGATAATCTTTCGCGGCCGTGGCGCGGCGCGAGCCAAGCGCGAGGTTGTATTCGCGCGTGCCGCGCTCATCGCAGTGGCCTTCGATCTGCACACTGACATTCGGGTATTTCTTGAGCCATGCGGCCTGCCGCTGCAGCGTCGCGCGGCCCTCATCCTTGATGTCATAGCGATCGAAATCGAAGAACACGCGGTCGCCAACGACCTTCATGAATTCCTCGATGGTGCCCGAGGCAGGCCCCGCCGGCGCTGTCGTCGTCTGGCTCGACGCCGTCTTCTTGGTGGTCGCGCAGGCCGAGATGGCGAGCGCCGCAACGAGCACAAGGCTCAATGTCATTCCAAGCTTTGCAATCTTCATATCACATCCCCGCTCCAGTCTTGGTAACCACCGTGACCGCACGGCGATTGATCGAATAACAGCTCTCGGCAGATTCAACGCACACAGGCTTCTCCTTGCCGTAGGAGATGGTCGTGACGCGCGAGGCATCGATGCCCAGGCTCACGAGATAATCCTTGGCCGCCGTCGCGCGCCGCGAACCGAGCGCGAGGTTGTATTCGCGCGTGCCACGCTCGTCGCAATGGCCCTCGACCTGGACAACGACGCTCGGATATTTCTTCAGCCATGCGGCTTGCCGCTGCAGCGTGGCGCGGCCCTCATCCTTGAGCGCATATTCGTTGTAATCGAAGAACACGCGATCGCCGACATTGACGACAAGATCTTCCTGGCTCCCTGGTATTGGCCCTGCCGCAGTGCCGGTGCCCTGCCCGGCAGAGCCCGAGCCTGTTTTGTTGGTCGTCGCGCACGCCGAAAGCGCAAGCGCGCCCGCGAGCAGCAACGAGATCGCTACTCCAACTCCCCTAACTCTCATTCGTCCAACTCCTTTGCGCGTAAAATGCGCCGCCCACAGACATGTGCGTCAATCGTGTGTTTTTGGTTAATTGCAGTACCGGATAGGCCATAACCGGACATACTCAGTCGTTTCGGTTTGCCGCCCCCCAGCGGACCCGCCACTCTCTCGGCGGGCTCTCCCGGTGGGCGAAATTAACCCTTTTCACGCTAATCGAGCAAGGGAGACCAAGCCGGATCGGAGGCATCTCCCCGCGTCGGAACCAGCCTTTCATTGTATCCCGTAAGATCGATCGACCAGAGGCGCGTCTCGCCGCCTGAGCCGTCGGCACGCGTCCTGCCGCCGCGGAAGAACATCAACACACGTCCGTTCGGCGCCCAGGTCGGGCCCTCGTCGAGGAAGCTTTCGGTGAGCGTGCGCTCGCCCTGGCCATCGGGGCGAATGACGCCGATGTGAAAGAGGCCGTTGCTGATCTTAGTGAAGGCGATGAGGTCACCGCGCGGCGACCAGACCGGCGTGCCGTAGCGGCCGTCGCCAAAAGTGATGCGCCTCACGTTCGAGCCGTCGGCATTCATGATGTAGATCTGCTGCGTGCCCGAGCGGTCGGACTCGAATGTGATCTGACGGCCATCGGGCGAAAAGCTCGGTGCGGTATCGATCGCCGGATTGTCGGTGAGGCGAGTCGCTTTGCGCGTCGCGAGATCCATCAAATAGACCTCGGAATTACCGCCGCGCTCAAGACTCATGACGACCCCTTTGCCGTCGGGCGAAAAGCGCGGCGCGAATGTCATGCCGGGAAAATCGCCAAGCACTTCCTGCGCGCCCGATTCGATGTTGAAGATGTAAACGCGCGGCCGCCCGCCATAATAGGAGAGATAGGTGATCTCCTGCGCCGACGGATTGAAGCGCGGCGTCAGCACAAGCGCCGAGCCATCGGTCAAGAAAGTCGGGTTGGCACCATCCTGGTCCATGATGGCAAGGCGCTTGGTGCGGTTGGTCTTGGGTCCGGACTCCGCAACATAGACAACGCGGGTATCGAAATACCCGGTCTCACCGGTCATGCGCTTATAGACTTCGTCAGCAACGATGTGGCTGATGCGGCGCCAATTCTCCGGCGTGGTGAAATAGCGCTGGCCGATCATCTGCTGCTCGGCGAACACATCCCAGAGCCGGAAGTCGACGCGCAAGCGCCCATCTTCCTGCTGATCTGCAGAGCCCATCACCAGCGCTTGCGCGCCAATCGGCCGCCATTCCTGAAAGCGCGGCGGCGCCGCCATGTTGAGATCGCGCTGAATGAACGCTGCCGGATTAATCGCCTTGAAGAGGCCCGAGCGCTCCAAATCCGATGTAATGACCCCGGCGATGTCGGCGCCGACTTGCTGCTCGTCTGCCGTCTGGCCCATGAAGACGGGGATCGCCGTTTTGATCGGCGCCAGATTACCCTTGTTGATATCGACATTGATGAGCGCCAGGGCACTAAGCGGCGCAAAAATCCCCACAAGACAAGACAAGATCGTCAGGCTACGAACCAATCGCATCACGTTCCTTTCGCTCCGGAGCGACATTAACCGTTGGCGTTGCTGGAGATGCCTATCATCTTGCTCGGGTCGAAATTAAGGCGAAACCCTTGCTTCCACACGTCATATTGATCTTGCGGTAGCTGATAAGGCTGGCACTGGCTGATCGCACGGATGGCAGATTCCGCCGCCGCACGGAAGTAGGGCTCGCTCATTCGTGACTCATTCTCTATCTGCGGCGGCTGGGACAAGGTTCCATCGGCGCGCAAGTAAATGATCACGTAAACTTCGAGGCTTTCGGGTTGGACCGCGCCAGCCGGGAAGCTCCAGCAAGCACCGACCTCACGCTGCATCAATTGCTGTAGCGTGATCGTCATGTCGGTTCCGGCGCCGACTTGCTCGCGTGGCTTCTCCGATTTGTCACCCGGATTGGCCTGAGCGGATTTGACCTGCTTCTCCTGGTTCTTCTGTTCCTTGTTGATCAGCGCGGCGATCGAGTCCAGATCGAATTTTTGGTCTTTCTGTTTCTCGGCATTCGGCGGCGTCGGGCGCGACTTGGGTTCCGCCTCGGGCTTTGGTTGCTCTTTCGGTGTTTCCTTCGGAGCCGGCTTCGGCTCAACAGGCATCGGTGGCGCGGGCGCAGGCGGCGCCTCTTCCGGCGGTGCGGATTGTTGAGGCGGCGGCGCGGGTGTCGGGGCCGGCGCAGGCGTTTCCTTGGGTTCCTGAAGCTTGCTCGCCGCTTTGACGTTCGCGAGCTCGGCGACCGTCGTTACCTCGACGGGAATGTCGGGTGTTTCGGTCAAAAGCGGCAGGCGCTTTATCGTAATGATAAAGGCCGCCAGCACGACCGCGTGCAGCAGGATCGAAAAGATCAGGCCGAACCGCATCGTCTCAGCTCTCCGCTAACGGAGACCATCCTTCGAGGCCCGGCGCGTCATGCTGAGGTGCGAGCATAGCGAGCCTCGAAGCACGCGCCGGGCACCTCAGGATGACACCGTTGAAACGCATGGTTTGCCTTCAGATTAGTGAGGCTCGACGTCCGTCACGAGGTTGAGCTTGTTGAAGCCCGCGCCCTTCAAGGCGCCCATTACCTTCATCACGGTGCCGTAATCAACATCCTTGTCGCCGCGAATATAGATGCGCTTGTCGTATCCGTTTTCGGAGATCGCGGTCATACGCGGCACGAGATCTTCGTATTTGATCTCGGTCTTTTGAAGATAGATCTTGCCGCTCTTGGTGATCGTAACTGTCAGCGGCTCTTCGCTCGATTGGATCGGCGGCGCTTTGGATTGCGGCAATTCGACCGGCACGCCGACCGCCAGCAAAGGCGCTGTGATCATGAAGATGATCAAGAGCACCAGCATCACGTCGACCATCGGCGTGACGTTGATCTCGGCCATCGGCTTCAGCGCGCGGCGCCTGCGCCGGCTGCCGCCGCCATTTTGGTCGGTATCGACCGACGCGCCCATTAGCGGCTCCGCTCTTCGACCTGGCGCGACAGGATCGCCGAGAACTCGTCGGCAAACCCATCGAGACGGATCGCATATTCATTGATCGTGTTCGAATAGCGATTATAGAAAATGAGTGCCGGAATCGCCGCGGCAAGGCCAACTCCCGTTGCCATCAAGGCTTCCGCAATTGCGGGCGCAACGACAGCAAGGCTCGTCGACTGCGTGACGCCGATGCGCTCAAACGCGTTCATGATGCCCCACACCGTGCCGAAAAGGCCGATGAACGTCCCCGACGAAGCAAGCGTCGCCAGGAAATTCATGTTCTTCTGAAGACCCGAAACTTCGCGGGCGATTGTCGCCTGCATCACCGTGTTGATGCGGTTGACAAGGCCGCCGCCATTGGAAAGATCGGCACGCTTTTCAAGCGAGCGGCGCCACTCACGCATCGCTGCTACAAACACAACGGCGAGCGGATGATCGGGCTTTGCCTCAACACGTTTGTAAAGCTCGTCGAGCGGGCGCCCCGACCAGAATAGATCTTCAAAGCGCGTCGCGCGGCCCTTGAGGCCACCGAGCGTGAAGCCCTTGTTGAAGATGATCGCCCAAGACCAAACGCTCGCAAGCGCGAGCCCAGCCATCACCGCCTTAACGACGACGTCCGCCTTCATGAATAGGCTGATCATGCTGAAATCGGCCGACGCCGCGGCAAACGCCACGTCCGGCATCGTATGTGGCTCCATGGAACCCCTCTCGCCTCTTGTCCCCCAAAGCAACGCCGCACACTGGCGAGTGAGCGTTAAGCTCCGGTTAACCCGTTAATATGTCCAAACTGCGGCAGTTTTTTTATGCCTGCCGCTCGTTCCCCGCCGCTTTGCGCAGGGCTGTGGCGATATCGCCCGGCAGCCGGCGCGGCCTTCCCCCAAGCGAGATGCACGCGATCTCGACGCTCGCCTCCGCCAAGAGCTCCTGCCCCCGGAACACTTGCTGCTTGGCGGTGATGCGCGCTCCCGCAACCTCTTCATAGGATGTCCGCACCACCAGGGCATCGTCAATGCGGGCGGGCTTCAAAAACGAGATGTTGATATGCCGCACGGCGAAAGCGAGGGGCTCGTCCCGTTGCGCCAAAGACACATGATCTATCCCGGCCGCGCGGAGCGACTCCGAGCGGCCGCGTTCCATGAACCTCAGAAAGTTGGCGTGATAGACGGCGCCGGTAAAATCCGTGTCCTCGTAGTAGACCCGGACCGGCAAGAAATGAGTACCGCTTTCGAAGCGGCCTGTCGGCGGCGGTGGCGCGCCCTTCTGGTCCTTACTCATCGTCGGCGGCGCGAGAGAAGAGATCCTCGCTGAAGCCTTTTGGCGCGCCGAGGCCGAGATGCTTGAACGCCGCAAGCGTGAGCAGGCGGCCGCGCGGCGTTCGCTGAAGCAAGCCCGACTGAATAAGATAAGGCTCGATCACATCCTCGATCGCATCGCGCGCTTCCGACAGCGCCGCGCTGATCGTCTCGACGCCCACCGGGCCGCCGCCGAACGACAGCGCGAGTAGTTTCAAATAGCGGTGATCGAACGCATCGAGCCCGCGCTCATCGACTTCGAGCCGCTTGAGCGCCTTGTCGGCGATCGGCGCAGTGATCGTCTTGCTTTTCTCGACGGACGCGAAATCGCGCACGCGCTTGAGCAAACGTCCGGCAATGCGCGGCGTGCCGCGCGAACGGCGGGCAATTTCTTCCGCGCCGCCTTGATCGACCTCGATGCCGAGTACAGTTGCCGCGCGTTCGACGATCAGCCTGAGCTCGGCGGCGCTGTAGTAATTCAAGCGGATCGGAATGCCGAACCGATCGCGCAGCGGCGTGGTGATAAGGCCCGTGCGCGTCGTCGCGCCGATCAAGGTGAAAGGCTTCAATTCGATCTTGATCGAGCGCGCGGCCGGCCCTTCGCCGATGATGAGATCGAGCTCGAAATCCTCCATCGCGGGATAGAGAATTTCTTCGACGGCGGGCGAAAGGCGATGAATTTCATCGATGAAGAGAACGTCGCGCTCTTGAAGGTTGGTGAGGATCGCCGCGAGATCGCCCGCACGCGCAATCACCGGGCCCGAGGTCGAGCGGAAGCCGACGCCAAGCTCGCGCGCCACGATTTGCGCAAGCGTGGTCTTGCCCAAGCCCGGTGGCCCGGAAAGCAGAACGTGATCGAGCGCCTCGCCGCGCGCCTTTGCCGCTTCGATGAAAATTTTGAGGTTTTCGCGCGCTTGCTGCTGGCCGATGAACGAGGCGAGGACTTGCGGGCGCAAATGAGCCTCGAGCGCATCCTCCTCGCTCCGCTCCAACTCAACCAATCGTTTAACTTCAGCCATCGCTCGCAACACATCCTTCAGCAGGCCGCATCTCAGTATCTAGCCACAAAGAGCACAAAGTTCACGAAGTCCGCGAGACGATGTTCTCTTCGTGGTTCTTTGTGCTCTTCGTGGTTCAGCTCTTGTCACGACACGGCCTTCAAGCCTTCGCGGATCAGCTCCTCGACTTTGGCATCTTCGCCAAGCCGCGCAAGCGTGCGGTCGATGACGCCCGCGGCTTGCGCTTGCGGCAGGCCGAGATTGACGAGCGCCGAGATTGCATCGGCACGCGCAATCGCTTTCGGCGCAGGCGCCGCAGCGGGTGCGCCTTTGAAGGGCACAACAACCGACGAAGCCGGTGCTTTGTCTTTCAATTCCATGACGATGCGCTTGGCGAGCTTGGGGCCCACGCCATTCGCGCGCGCGACCGGCACATGATCCTGTGCGGCGATCGCTGAAATCAGCTCCTCCGGTGACAGAACCGACAGGACAGCGAGCGCGGTACGCGCGCCGACGCCTTGCACATCCTGCAGCAACCGGAACCACGCCTTCTCCTCGGCTGCGGCAAAGCCATAGAGCCGGATCGCGTCTTCGCGCACGACCGTTTCGATGATCAGCGCGAGTTCGCTGCCGACCGGCGGCAGGCGATCTGCAACGCGCGCTGGCACCTGCACGACATAGCCGACGCCGTTCACGTCAAGGATGACGCCATCCTCGGTGACCGCGTCGATTACGCCGCGCAATTTACCGATCATCGGACATTCCTTTTCTCCCCCCGTTTACGGGGGGAGTGGCCGCAATGCGGCCGAGGGGGGCCGTTGTCGATGCGGCCGTAGCCCCCTCCGTCGCTACGCGACACCTCCCCCGTAAACGGGGGAGGATTATGAAAGATGCAATTCATCGCATGGCCTCGCTGAGCCGCGCTACCGTCTGCGATAAATGCGCGTGCGCGATGGCAACCGCAAGCGCATCAGCCTCATGCTCCGAGGCCGGCGAACAGCCCGGCAACAAATGGCACACCATCACGCGGATCTGCTCCTTGCTGGCATGGCCCGAGCCGACGACCGATTTCTTGATGAGATTCGGCGCATATTCCGATACCGGCAAGCCTGCTTGGGCCGGCACCAGCAGCGCGATCGCCCGGGCTTGCGCCAGCTTCAGGGCGGCGCGCATATCGGCATTGACGAAGGTTTCCTCGACCGCCGCCGCGCCCGGGCCTTGCGCCGCAATGATCTCCGTCAGCTGCTCGTGAAGCGATTTGAGGCGCTCGGCCAAAACATCGCTCGCCTTGGTCGCCACCGTGCCGCTCGCGATATAGGTCAGCCGGTTTGCCTCGGAGCGCACGACGCCCCAGCCGAGATTCTTCAATCCCGGGTCGAGGCCCAATATTGTCAGTGCACGAAGCATCCGGGCGGCTTTGCGAATCACCAAAGTGTTCGCAATTTGTACCCTATAGGACGCTCCCCGTCTCACCTCCGGGCGCAAGGTCGGGCGCCGCCGTATCCACAGCAACTCCAGAGCTCGCGTAATAGCGCCGGAGCAGGATGAAATTCACAGCTATACCTGCGAAGGACAGAACAATGCTGACTCCGAGCGACACGCCGAGCCAGGTTAAGAGCGCCGCGATCGCAAGGCCGCTTGCCCCGCCAATGTCCCAGCCGCCGTCGGCCGCCACATGAAACCGAAGCGGGCACGGCGAGCGCTTGGCCTCGTTGTAAACGGCGGTCATCACCGTTGGCATGTAGAGACAGCTGACGATGGCGCCAAGCGCATTGCTGGCAACCGCGAGCGGCGCATCACCGATCGCCAGTGCGCGCAGCGCCGTCACAAATGCGAGCGAGCCGAACGCATACCAAACCGCGCGCCCGCCATGACCCAGGTCGATATGCCGGCCCAGGAAAAGGCTCGCAATTGCGCCGGCCAGCGCTGCGATCGCAAGCGCGCCGCCGAAGCTCAAGAAGTTCTCGTTAAGCGAAGTGAAGAGCGCAATCTGCCAAACAATGACATAGCCCGCCGCGACCCAGCCGTCACAAACGAAAATCGCAATTCCGAGCTTTGCCATTTTGAGCGTTCCCGGCGCGCGCCGCTTGACTTCAACATCTCTCATCCAAAGCAGCGGGACGACCGAAAGCACGGCAAAGACTGCCGTTGCGTAAAAGGCCCAGCGCGGACCGAGAGCGACCAGCACCCAACCTGTCGCGAGCGGGCTGACAATGCCGACAGCGGCAGAGAGCGCCTCGCGCGCGCCGAGTTGGTGGCCGCGATGCTCCGCATCGCCGAGCGCCGCGAAATAAGCGTGATAGCTCGGCCAATAGACCGTTTCTGCGATGGCCGACACCGAGAAAAAGGCGAAAAGCGCAAGGCCAATGCCATGCACCTCGGGCACGAACAAGAGCGCAAGCCCACCGGCGATTGCGCCAGCGGCAACAAGCGCACGCAGGCCAATGCGCATTCCTATGCCAATCAAGAGCGGCCGAATGATGAATCGCGTCATCATCATACCGGCGATAAACAGAAAGACACCGGGTATCGAGACACCGGATTTGAGCAGATAGCTGGCGACGAATGCGCCGCCGCCAGTCATCGCGATCTGGTGAATGCCGTAATGGAGGTTGAGCAGATTGACAGTCGAATTGCGGAAGAAGGCCACGGGAGCGCCCCATTTCGAAGGATGTGCAGAGAGAACGGAAAAAGCGTGAGCGCGCGGTCGTCACCGCCTCACGTGGAAGAGCGCGCCTAACGGCCGCTCAGCGTTCTACCGATCTCGAATAATCTGCACGGGGGACTCCCGCCCTTATGTTCGGCGCGCAAACTAGTGCAAATCGACGCCTAATTCAATCGCGCATGCATATCCCTTCTCCCGCGGGGAGAAGGTGGCCGCGCAGCGGCCGGATGAGGGGTTTTTCATGAAACGTTTCGCGTCGTGCGCGGATAACCCCTCACCCAGCGCGAACGAGTTCGCGCTACCCTCTCCCCGAGGGAGAGGGGTAACGGCGTCCTTCTAAGCCGTCAGCTTTTCCATCAGCTCATCGCTCGCTTCGAAGTTCGCATAGACATTTTGCACATCGTCATTGTCTTCCAACACTTCGATGAGCTTGAAGAGGTCTTCGGCCGCTTCGCCGTCGATCGGCGTTAGATTGTTCGGCCGCCAGCCGATCTTCGCGGATTCTGCCGGGCCGAATTTTTTTTCGAGGGCTTCGCGCACCGCTGCGAAATCATCTGGCGCACACGCCACCTCATGGCCTTCGTCCGTAGTCTGACAATCTTCGGCGCCGGCCTCGATCGCGGCTTCGAGCATCGCATCGGCGCTTGCAACGCTGAGCGGATAAGTGATGAGGCCGAGCCGTTGAAACATGAACGAGACGGAGCCGTTCTCACCCAAATTCCCGCCGTATTTGGAAAACGCGGCGCGCACTTCGGCAGCAACCTTGTTCCGATTGTCAGTCAACAGCTCGACAATGAAGCCGATACCTCCGGGGCCGAAACCCTCATAGCGCACTTCTTCATAGGCTTCGCTGTCATTGCCCGACGCCTTCTTGATCGAGCGCTCGATATTGTCCTTGGGCATCGAGACGGCCTTGGCGTTCTGGATCGCCAGCCGAAGCCGCGGATTATATTGCGGGTCGGGGCCGCCGCTCTTGGCAGCGACGAAGATTTCGCGCGCAAGCTTGGTGAAGGCCTTGGCGCGCTTGGCGTCCTTCGCGCCCTTTTTGAACATGATGTTCTTGAACTGTGAATGTCCTGCCATGACGAAATCCCTACAAGATCAGGCGCCTGTATTAATGGGCGCGCCCGCTCGCGCGCAAGGCCGCCAGCCGGTCAGAGCCGCACGCCTTTTGTTAATGGCGCGTCCGGTGTCCGCC
>JBAQHC010000459.1:0-2744 GCA_049288095.1 Alphaproteobacteria bacterium
GGTCAATCATGCCGCGTTACAAAATCATTCTCGAATATGACGGCACGCCCTTTGTGGGCTGGCAGCGCCAGAACAATGGTGTTTCGGTCCAAGGCGTCGTCGAAGCGGCGATTCTCTCTTTCAGCGGCGAAGCGGTGACGATCACGGCCGCAGGGCGCACCGACACGGGCGTGCATGCGCGCGGCCAAGTCGCGAGCTTCGATCTTGCGCGGAGCTTCCCGGCCGATACGGTGCGCGACGCCATCAATGCGCTTGTCCGTCCGCATCCGGTTGCCGTCTTGTCGGCGTCTGAAGTTGCTTCCGATTTCGGCGCGCGCTTCAGCGCGATCAAACGCCATTACGAATATCGCGTGATCACTCGGCGCGCGCCCTTAGTTCTGGATCGCGATCGCGCTTGGTGGATTCCGCAAATTCTCGATGCCGCCGCGATGGCCGAAGCTGCGCACGTGCTGATCGGCCAGCATGATTTCACGACATTTCGGGCCGCCGAATGCCAAGCGAAATCGCCGGTGAAAACGCTCGATGAAGCGCATGTCGAACCGCTGGGCGAAAGCATCTATTTCAATTTTTCGGCGCGCTCGTTCTTGCATTCGCAAGTGCGCTCGATGGTCGGTTCGCTCATTCAAGTCGGGCGCGGTAAATGGAGTGCGAGCGATTTGCGCACGGCGCTTCAATCGCGTGACCGCGCGGAATGCGGGCCGCTTGCGCCGCCTTGCGGTTTGACGCTGATGCGCGTGGATTACGCTTAGGCTTCTTACCCTGATCACCCTCCCCTTGTGGGAGGGTCGAAATTTGCGTGAGCAAATTTCGGGGAGGGGTTTCGCTGAGGCGCCCCTCCCCGAAAAATCGCGCCCGCCGCTTACGCGGCGATCACAATTTTTCGGAGGGCAATTGGTTTGTGTCTCTAGAACCGCTCGAAATAGCCAACAAGCACGCGGCTATAGATGCGCGTGAGAGCTTCGATGTCGGCGACGGGCACATTCTCGTCGATCTTGTGCATCGTGTCGCCGACGAGGCCGAACTCGACGACGGGCGCATAATCCTTGATGAAGCGCGCGTCCGACGTGCCGCCGGACGTTGAAAGCTCGGGTGTCGTGCCGGTCTCGGCGGCGATCGCCTCGCAGATAAGATCGGTGAAAGCGCCCGGCGCGGTGAGGAAGGCTTCTCCGTTGCCCTGAAATGTGGTTTCGAACTCGCCGCCGAACTCGGCCTGAAACCGTAAGATCTCGTCCGTGACCCAATGCCTGAGGCCGGCCTGGGTGTGGCGATCGTTGAAACGAATATTGAATCGTGCAGTCGCTTCGGCGGGAATGACGTTCGAAGCCTTGTTGCCCGTGTCGATGGTGACGATTTCGAGATTGCTCGGCTGGAAATGCTCCGTACCGTGATCAAGCTCCGCTTTCGAGAAGCGGTCGAGCAGCGCAACGAGGCGCGGCAGCGGATTATCGGCCAAGTGCGGATAAGCGACATGGCCCTGAACACCGAGCGATTTGATCGTCACGGTGAAGCTGCCGCGCCGGCCGATCTTCGCCATGTCGCCCAAGCGATTTCGGTTGGTCGGCTCGCCGACAACGCAGTGATCTATGTGCTCGCCATTGGCCTTAAGCCAGCGCAGCATCGGCTCGGTGCCGTTGATCGAATCGCCTTCTTCATCGCCGGTGATGAGAAGGCTGATCGATCCGTTGAACGCGCCTTTCGCGATATGGCGCGAAGCGGCTGCGGCGAACGCAGCGATGCCGCCTTTCATGTCGGCGGCGCCGCGCCCATAAAGCCGGCCGTCATGCAAGTTCGCGGCGAACGGCGCGGAAGACCATTTGGCTTCGTCGCCCGGCGGCACGACATCGGTGTGCCCGGCAAACGAGAAATGCGGCGCGCTCGTGCCAATGCGCGCATAAAGATTGTCGATGCGCTCCGCGCCTTCGCCAAACGGTAGGCGAATGCACTTGAACCCGAGCGGCGTGAGCGCAGTCTCGAGCACATCGAGAGCGCCGGCATCGGCAGGCGTCACACTCGGCCGCTTGATCAACGCCTGCGCCAACTCGATGGGGTCAATGAGGCCGGTCATGGCACGCGTGTTCAATCTCTGAGGAGCTCGTTGATTGCGGTTTTGGCACGGGTTTGTTCATCAACGCGTTTCACGATCACCGCGCAATAAAGCGATGGGCCCGGCTGCCCGTTCTTCATGGGCTTGCCGGGCAGCGAGCCCGGCACGACGACGGAGTAGGGCGGCACTTCGCCGATGAAGATTTCGCCGGTTTCGCGGTCGACGATTTTGGTCGAGGCGCCAATGAAGACGCCCATGGAGAGCACGGAGCCTTCACGCACCACGACGCCTTCGACAACTTCGGAGCGCGCGCCGATGAAGCAATTGTCTTCGATGATCACGGGGCCCGCTTGCAGCGGCTCGAGCACGCCTCCGATGCCGGCGCCGCCCGAGATGTGGCAATGCGCGCCGATCTGCGCGCAAGAGCCGACCGTCGCCCAGGTGTCAACCA
Source organism: Alphaproteobacteria bacterium (assembly GCA_049288095.1). Taxonomy (GTDB): domain Bacteria; phylum Pseudomonadota; class Alphaproteobacteria; order CAWBKL01; family CAWBKL01; genus CAWBKL01. The sequence continues at coordinate 2,496 of JBAQHC010000459.1, forward strand.
TTGTGTCCTTGCCGACATGGGCGCCGACATTCACGAAGCTCGGCATCAACACGACACCCGGCCCGATGTAAGCCGAGTGGCGCACGATGGCGCCCGGCACGGCTCTGAATCCTGCGGCGCGAAAATGATTGGGGCCCCAATGCTGGAATTTCGAAGGCACCTTGTCCCACCAGTGCGCCTCGCCCGGCCCGCCCGCAATCATTTGCATGTCGTTCAAGCGGAAGGAGAGCAGCACGGCCTTCTTCAGCC
>JBAQHC010000460.1:0-17756 GCA_049288095.1 Alphaproteobacteria bacterium
GTCTCGCGCTTGGTCCGTAGTCATTCCATCAAGCGTATCCGCGCTTAATACGAGAAGATCGCCAGGTTCGCTCACAGCATTAAGCGATCGAAAGAACTCGATTTCGCTGAGATTTCCAATGGTACCGCCTGTTATGGCGAACACGGCGCTGCCGCCAGACCGGAACAACCCCTTAGCTTCCTGGAGCTCCAATACATCACTTAGTACCGGCTGGATGTCGACGCGGTCCCCACCGGGCGTCCCCGCAATGGCATCATGTATCCACCACATCGATGTGAAGAGCATGTACGTACTGATATCAACGATGAAATATCTTAACTTCGCCGTTCCGGTTAACTCCAACAGCGAACGTATGAACACCATGTCCTTGGAAGGTGCACCGCCGCCTGCGAGCATAATGGCGACATGCGGGGTTCGGGAGGCAATCGCTGTCTTCCACTCCGCGCCATCGACGAGTGCTCGTAGCCCTGCCTTACACTGGTCGTAAGTGGGATATGCTTCGGCGCGCACCAGACTATTCCACCCTAACGTTGCTTCAGGCGTGAGATAATAGTGTCGCTGATTGATGTGTCCCTGATGTATTCCTTCTGTTATGGATTCGATGTAGCCCCGATTGTGAACCAACATTGACTTGAACCTGTCGACCGTCAGTTTGTGCGGTTTGGTGGCCGCGGCAGGAGAGGCGTCCCCGCTTTCCAAATCTTCCAATTGGGCGAACGTCATAGCAGCTTCGGTCAGCTGCGGGAGATCCACTTCTGGTCCGAGCTTTAGTGCCATGCGAGCTAACGGACGTTTGGCCTCGGGGAGATAGGAAATGAACTCATCTATCGGCGCATCAATTAACATCACACCCGTTACATGCGGCTCACAGCCGAGAGTGCGAGCAAGGTCATCAAAAAAGACTTTCGGTCCTCCCTTTCGTGTTGGGCGTGATCGCCTCCATTTGCCGAGGTTCCCATAGACCGTCATCGCAAATGCCGAGTCGTTCGGATATACTTTGTCGCAAATGTCGAGCTTATTAAACGCTCCAAGAATTGGGCGGAGGATCAGGAGCTTTTGATCCCAGTCGCGGACACCCCCCAAAAAGCTCATCGCAGGCCTCAAATGCTTTTGCTTGAAGCAGGAGCAAATTGAGCTGCCACCAGATTAACGACGAGCCCTGCAAGGAGGCCCGGGGCAGCTTCGTTTACGATCGCGCCTAAACCCGACAATTTCCACGAGGTCGCGACACCGAACCCAACGACAAGACCCGACAGAATCGAAAACCCGGATTGCCGAACGCCGAGCGTCCTGGCCAACATTGCAGGCGCGATTCCCGCACCCAACAATGACACGGATGTAAGCGCCAAGCTTACGACAGACGCATTCGATATTAGTGACAGAACCATTGTGGCGGCACCCAGAAGGGCAGTATATGGCCACAGGCCGGTTCGATGATCATCGTGGCCCCGGACGCGTGTTGCACTCACCAAATCAAACTTCAGAGTCTGCGCCATGGCGACGAGGAGGCTATTCGACGTGGCCGCGATTGTAGCGAAAATGTCAGCGACAATGATACCGGTTAGGAGTGGTCCCACGCTCGTGCGAAAGAAGACGCTTAAGCCAGCTTCCGGATCATCAAGAGACGGTATTATGCCTCGCAACGCCATCCCAAAGAGAGTCATGCTGATCCAGGTAAATTGCACGAATGCTATATATATCCACCAAGCTGCGCGGGTCTCAGCTGGGCTAGCGCCTGCTAGATATCGCGTTACAATCTGCGGCTGCCCGAGCCCGAACCCTAATGCTGCGGCGGCATAACCGAGCACAAAACCTGCTGCGGCCGTTACGGAATTTCCAGGAAGGATATTCAGGAACGTTGGCCCGGCAGCGTCGATTGCGGATCGAAAAGACCCAATATCCCGTCCGGCAATTGTGAAAACTGCCGCCAGGGCGACAATCGTGCCAATGATGCGAAGAACGGCTTGGAACGCGTCAGAATAGATTGAACCGCGAAATCCGCCGATCGCGGTGTAGACCACAATCACAGCGGCAAAGGCCGCAAGCGATGCGAGTCCCTCAAATCCAAAGGCTCCGCGAAGAAACTTTTCCCCGGAAAGCCACTGGGCCGAGACATAGCCCGACAAGCACACCAAGATGGCGGTACCAACCACCCGCTTAACAAGTTTTGAGGATCTTTCATCCAAGCGGAAGACCAGCACGTCGGTCAGTGTCGAGGCATTCGCTTCAGCGCCTGCGCGATTGATGCGCCCGGGAAATATCGACCAAAACACCAAATCCCCTAGTAACCACGCAAGCGGTAAAAGGAGCCACTGTGCACCAGCCGTGTAGCCCAAGCCGACTGCGCCCGTGACGACGAAACCACTGTTGGCTGCAGCACCGGCACTCAGACCGACCAACCACTTATTGAGTCGTTGGCCAGCAAGCCCTTCAGTATCAATACGTTTGGTGTGCAAGCGGCCCAATAATGATGCGATGAAAGTCGCAACGAGTGTAAGCGCGAAGATCGCGACGGAGAGGTCAATTTTGTATTGCCACATTGGCGGCGTGCTCCTCGATCGCAGTCAACTTGCTCGCCGGCCGGTCATCCCGCTAGGGCAAAGCCCGGAAAAGAGCGGAATACCCGGGAATTCGGCTTAGGGCTGGCGCGGCAAGGTAAAGAAATCGACCGGCGTTCTTGCCCGGAATCATCCAAGAGAGAATCAGCGGTGGATCGCCTAGTCAGCGCGAGTGATCGTCACCGAATGGCCGAGATGAGCGGCAGCTCGGGGCGCTTCAGCGCCTAGAGCCCGGTCCCAAAGGGACGCGCCACACCGAAGTAAATCGGAGCTAAGAAGTGGCTTTTCGTCGCGAACGCGGCTTGGGCTTTCTGCCCTTCCGGAGTGGTGGAAGTTGCTTTGCTCCAGAGGGCGGGTCTTTGAAGAGCTCTTCGTGCCTGACGCCAAGAGCGCGCGCGATGTGATCTAAGATCACCAAGCTCGGGTTTTGTTTCCCTTGTTCGAGCAACGACACATAAGTGCGGTCAATCTCGGCCTCAAGCGCAAAACTGTCCTGTGAGAACCCTCGTTCCACGCGCAGCCGACGAAGGTTATAGGCGACCGTCTTCCGAACATCCATTTCGGAAGCGGATCATCTTGCCGAAACCCAAACCTCCGTATATCTTCGGAGGATATTCGAGAGCTTGTGGAGAGCAACGTCCACCGCGAGTTGGCGAGGATTTTGAAGGGGGAGTTGGCACCGAGCCGATCTTGAGGTCGTAACCATCGCCAGCTGGAAAGGGCGTCAGGTTAGACACTCCAAGATTCGATCCCGAAGCGAACTGGCTAACGCGCCCTTTGGCGCGAACGGGAGACGTTTGTTGAGTTGCGTAATGGCGGCGCGGCGGGTGTTCACCGCGCCGCTTAGCCCTAAAGCTCTCAGGAGAAGCCATGCGCAGCCTGGTTGTATGTTCCGCCATGACGCTAATGTTGGTGCCGCACGCATTCGCTGCCGACAACGCGCTTAAACGTTGTCAGGCAGGCTTGGCGACGGTTCAAGGTATAGCGGCCTGCACAGAAGCGATAAACTCCGGGAAGCTAACGACGGCAGATCGTGTAACGGCTTTGACGTCTCGCGGTTATTATTACAACGGTTCGCAAGAATGGGACAAAGCGGCTGCGGACTTTAGTCGCGCCGTCAGCGCGAACATCAGCGGCTTTGATACGGCGATGGCTTATTACGGGCTCGGTCAACTTGCGGCACAAAAAGGGGACAACGCGCACGCACTTGCGGACTTTGAAGCGGCGGTGAGGGTCGAGCCTATATTAGTCGAACCCTACTTCGACGCCGGGCGCATTCGGCTGATCCAAAATGAATACGACAAGGCCATCGGGGATTTCTCCAATTTCATTGCAACCAAGAAAGACAACCCACTCGCTTATGCGGGACGAGCAGCTGCTTACTCTGCCGAACATCACTATGGCTTGGCGATCAGCGATTACGACGAAGCTCTCAGCCTTCGACCGGGCGCTTCTTTGACGCGTGTCTTGCGCGGCAACGCGTATTTCAATATGAAGGATTACGATCACGCGCTGGCAGACTACAGCGAGGCGATCCGCCTCGATCCCAAACTGCCGGAAGCCTATTTCCGGCGTGGTCTAATGTATTTCTCCGAAAACACGTACACCTCTGCGATTGCCGACTTCGGCCAAGCGATTGCGCTCGCACCGAACAACCCCGATGCGTACTACATGCGGGGCAAGGCATACTTTTACGAGGGTGAAGCTCCAGCGTTAGGTATCATGGCGGATGTGTTAAAAGGCAAAGACATCGATACGAATGACGATCGTAAAGCCGACAAGAGTCTTTGCTCTCGCGCGATCGCCGACTTCACTCAGGCAATTCGCCTCAAGCCCGATTTTGCTCACGCGTACTATGACCGTGGCTTTGCCCGACGCTGCATAGGCGACGAAACGGGGCACGATTCAGATGTCGCCGCCGCCGGGAAGCTCGACCCGCACCTCGCTGAATAATTGGACTCACGCCCAGCTATCAGACGAGCAGTGGTTCGATCGTCTTGGGATCGTTCTTCAGGCGGACATTCCCGGCAAGTTTCCGTTCGCTGATTTGAGCGAGTTATATTAGCGCTGAAGGTGACGGCGCTGCTACCTTGGTAGTTCGCTAAACAACGCTTTCTCGCCCAAGATGTTTTCTGCCAACTGCTGCATTCGCCAAGCATAATCCACATCAACGACGTGGATTGCTCCCCGCCCCTCATCAAAGCGATCCCATATTGAATCCTGCGCATGCGCACTTTCGTAAGAGTCAGTTTGCACAATCCCGCTCGCTTTGGCTCGCGCCCATTCCGTGGTGCCGGGGTACAACGCAAACATCGATAGAGACACTGCCAAAAAACGCTGATCGAACGTGCTAAGCCGTGTCAGTAGTTCAACCACCTTGGACTCTGATTCCCCCGGATAGCCAACAATTAGCGAAACGCCCACGGTTAACCCGGCATCTATTGCCTCTCTGAGCGCCTTCCAGGATTGATCTGGATTGAGATCTTTTCGCATCAACTGAAGCTGCCCCTCGTCTCCCGACTCCAATCCGAAGAAGATATAGGAGCAACCCGCATTCTTCATGGAAGCTAGCAAACGAGGGCTTACGCAATCGACGCGCGTTTGGCAGGCCCATTCTAATTGCGAGCCGTACATCTCTTCACAGATTTTGTAGGTCCTGCCCTCGTTTAGCGTGAAAACGCTGTCGTCAAAGAATATTGCGTCGAAACCCTGCTGCTTGATGCATTCGATTTCGTCCATGATGCTTTGTATCGTTCTCCATCGATATGGATCGATATCTTTGTTTGAAGCGCTCGCCGGACAAAACGTACAACTATAAGGACACCCTCTCGTCGTTATGACTTGCGCTGTGCGCTTGCCCCCGAAGATATTAAAGTCGTAATAGCTGCTTCTCTTGAGCAGCCTTCGATCGGGAATGGGCAATGAGTCTAACGTCGGGCCCGGCAAAGACCGGCTCCGAGTGTTCCGCAGTATTTCACCATTGGAATTCCTGAATGAGATTCCTGGTATATCGCCAAGACCAAGTCTCCCTTTAGCGCTTTCGAACATCTGAAGAAGAGGCACCTCACCAGGTCCTTCGATCACTACATCGATCTCACAGTGGCGAGTTAGCGTTTCATGAGGAACTAGCGTTTCATGGATTCCACCCTTCACGATCAGGGCCTCCGGCAAGGCCGATCGTACCGTTCGTGCAAGGTCGATTGCCGCCAAGTGAGTTGGTGAGTAGCTGCCCAGCGCGATAATTCGTGGAGACAGCCGATGCAAAGCGCTCTCAAAGGTGGGCTGCGGCTCGGATTCGATACAAAGATCCAATGTCTGCGCGTCGACACCGTGCCTTCGCAAAAACGTCGCAAGGGCCACAAGATTCATCGGTGCGCCGTTGAACCGCGCTCCAAAAGCCGGATTCACCAGGAGGACATCACAGTTATTCACGACGGGAGTCCTTCTCGATCACTTTCAATGCAAGTACTGACCCAAGAGACGTGCCGAATTTTTCGAGAAGACTTCCTTGGTTGATAGCAAGTTCGACGCGTCCATAGTCGTCAGGAACCATGACCACCTCTCCAATCTGCGCGGACGCGAAGCTGCGTAATCTGGGCACGGTTACAGCACCATGGTTGGCGGCCTGGAATGTCATTTGGCGCCCTTCAGCGACGCCCATCTCGTCGAGCCAAGCTTCTTTGATATTTAGGATAGCCGAGCCGTATTTATTCACATGAATTACTTGCGCAAATATCTGATCATTGACGAGGGTCGCCTCCGCGTATGGAGCTGGCCAAATGTCCCCAACTTCAATTCGGCTTCCAAGTTCACTCACCGGCACGCCGGCCGCGAGCCACGCCGCTGCGCGAGAGAAGATGTCCCGCCCACCAAAGGTTCGAGACTTGGTCGTCTCTATATATGTTGTATTTCTGATCGTCTTAGCGGACTCCACTCCCCCCAGCGCATGGGCGGCGGGAAGGAGCACGCCGTTGTCCGGCCCAATCAGATAATCACCGCGGCAGACTTGCAAAATGAGCGCATGCCTATCAGTGCCCACACCGGGATCGACAACGCAAACGTGAATCCCAACTGGCAACGATGCGACGGTTTCCATCTCACGTGCGCCATCGACAATGCTAAACGATTGAATTCCATGCGTCAGATCAACAACATTAGCCTCAGGGCATATCCCGAGCACTACGCCCTTCATTATGCCAACGCCTTCACTCTGAATTCCGAAATCACTCGATATCGAGACAAAAGGCCTCTTCGCCGACGACTTCTCATAAGGTTTTGCCTTCATGTACTTCTCCATTGTCAGAGACCAAGCCATCCAGTTTCCTTGAACTCGTCGAAACGTATGGGCGATAGAAGGTCTTCTGAAATCCTCTCGAAGCGCAAAGGATCAGCTCGCGATATCGACCACAGCAGAATCGCTCGATCCGATCGACTGCCAGCGTTCATTGCTTTTCGCATCAATTGATTTATGCGCTCGCCTTCCATCAAGCGCGTCGCCAATCGCTGATCGGTCCATGTAAGAACGCTTATTAGCTTAGCAGTATCGGACGCCGAGCTATCCGGGGACATCAACTTGTCTGCTAGCAGGCCCTCATCCAAGCTTTGGGCAATGCTGACGGCCATGGTTGACGGAATATGCAGCGTACTTTTCAGACATATGCTGGCCGCGTCGCCGCTCTTGCAGCAGAGCTGAGCGTCCCGCATTAAGGTGCGCACAACGTGATCTACATCCACCTCAATATCGTTGCCGACGACCTTTCGAATGTTATGCTCGATTGCTTCGCGCTTCGCCCAGGCTGCTGTATATGCGCAATAGACGAGTCGCTTGTCTTTTCCATCGTATGATTCTGCTCCGATGGTGACAGCTGCGCTATTGACCCGCTCCACAGCATCTATCCATTCGGGTTTTCGCTTCCATGGAAGGCTCTCGATAAAGTAAGCCAACGCGGCAAGATCTTTCTCTTGATCAAGTCGCTCTCTTATCGAATCGCGCGTGAGACACTCCATCAACATCTCACGCACGTGTTCCGATCCGTACAGCGCAATGTCTGAAATAAGCTCGGCAGCGCTGAACAGCGTGTGGTCAGCCCCAAGTATGCGTCCGTGAACTAATGCACGAACGTCAGGATCGTCTAGACAGTACTCGATCAGCGTTGGTCTGTACCTAATCCGGCGGAATATTTCCTGAATGTCGACAAACCGCGACTTAGCGAGGCGAGCGACCAACGCTGATGACAGAGGTCCTTCGTTGGGGGACTGGCTAATAGGTGACCAAAGATGAGTATGATGGTTTGCCGTTCGAATTAGAAAGCTTGCTAGCGACGGGTGCTGGAGCGAGAGATCGCCGTCGCCACTCCGATCAAGCGCGTGGCCTCCGGCCAATAAGAATTCGACGTCGGATGGCGCCGCGCCTAGCTGAGAAATCAGAAACCACTTAGGGGTTGGAATCTCGAATTGCCAAAACAGCTCGATCACCAGCATGAGAGACGGGGCGCGATAGTTTTCCTTACCGATTGCACATAGCCTCTCACAAAGCGCCGCGCAGACGACATCGTAATTGACCGCCGCACCGTCGTAAGCTCGCGCCAGCGATGTTAATACCCAAAGGTCGTTCCCAGCGAGATCAACCAGGCGTCTAACCACCTCTGCCGGGGGGGCTTGAACGTGCCCTATTAGTTGCCGCCGGACGATCTCCTCTTTGAGTTGACGAAACCATGGGCTCGAAGGTTCGATTCGAATTACGTGTCCGTACGTACCGTTTTCGATTGTCGCGAGAAGGTTTCGTTGATTCCAAAGAATTCGCTCGCGATATGACGGCCGACTTGTTACGAAAAAATCGGTTGAGCTGGACAACGCGCCTTCCAGAATCGCGTTAACCCCCTGCGGGTTGATATGTGCATCTTCGATAATTACGATGCTCCTACCGTCCGAGATGCGTTTCAGCTCTTCCGCGATCCCCGAGCGGGCGCCTTCGGTAATGATCCGCGCTTCGATGAAATACACTCTGCGGTCGCGCATAACTTGTTCGGCAACGAGCTGTGCTATTGCCGATTTTCCACTCGCCTGCGATCCAATTAAAAGAATTATTTTGCGGCCTCTGCCGATGGCGGAGACGACTTCCTCAACCAAATGCGAGTGGATTAGGCCGCGCGACTCCAAAGAAAGAATCGATCCCGCTCGATTTGAGATTCCACTCCTTTCCATGCGAGCATTCCTCTCGACTTGGAGAACGGTCGCGCCGGGCACTAAATATGCGAGAGGCGGAGGGGCCGTGATCGTAAAGTAGAAGCCATATTGTGAGAGGTATTCTTGCCGTCGGTCCGGGCTGAGGAATTCCGAGTCCACAAGAAGCTGTAACTTCTGTTCGAATATCGATCGCGGCCACGGCCCGTAGTCTCCCTTCTTCGCACGGGAGAGCCACGAACGCGAGACGCCTAAGGCTTCTGCAATAACGATCTGAGGTTGCTTGGAATCGGTAACAAGAGCGTTGAGGATTTGCGCGAACCAACGCTTGTCCTCGTGCGGTATATTATGGCGACCGCGTCGGTTTTCGACGTCTTCTACCTGAGAGCGATTTTGCAAGATCGTTTTCCTTCGTCCCATCTTTGGCATGGTGCTGGACTTTCTTGAGGGTGGAGTGATTTATTGTAAACTAGATCTGATCACCTCGCGTGACACATCCGCCAAGCATATGATTCAGCTGGGACTTTTAGTTTCCCTGATTTGTAAAATGATTGGGCTGGTAATGGCCGCGATTGTCGCGGAGCGACTTTCGTCGCGCTGATTACACACACTCAGGAAATTCTATCACAGAGCGTAACGCTCTGAAATTGCGCCGACATTGTCAGCCACATTGCTCTTTGCACTCCGAAGTACGCAATAGGTTTTACAAGTTATCACGCGGCAGTGCGCCGTAAATTGTTCTATCGACACCGTTGCATGAGGACACACCGGTTCAGGAGTCGAGAATGATCCAGCCTTCCTTCACACTAGGTTTGTTAGTTGGCTTTCTTGTCGCGACGCCCGCGTTCGCCTCGCGCCGTCTGGCAGCTGGACTATTGCTTCAAATCTCCATCGCTCTTTCGACAACTGCGCTGATCTCCGGATTTGACTGCATGCGATCTGCGCTTGTTCGTTTTATTACTGAAGCGCAGCAAAGTGCCGATTTGGTTTGCGGTCTGCTGATCGGTGTAATGGTAGCTGGACTCCTAACCACCCTCTTTCGCAAGTTACATAGCGATAAATGAGCAACCTATTTCACATCGTCGTACTGTCGTTGCCGCCAACACAATCCAGCCACGCGAACTAGAAAGACGCCGAACCTAAAATCGGGGCAGCCGAACGGGAGATCGTTTCCGCTTCGTCGTCGATCAAACGACACCTTGATTGCTCACGGAAGATAGCGGCATCGTGACCGCATTTGGTCCGTCCAAACGTGGCAAATATCGACACTAAGCAATGAGAGATGGTGCGCGTGGAGGGACTTGAACCCACACTCTGTCACCAGAACTGGATTTTAAATCTACGGATAATTCGGCGCGTTCTGTCGCTGCACGCACTCCGTCCCGATTAGCCACATGTTGAGGCCGCCGAGCCGAGGTTTTAAGTTCGATAGTACTTTCCGTCACGATTGTCGAACGCTGGACGAGTGCCTTCGAGGACATTGAGAATATGGGTATTTGTCGTCAAATCTTCAATTGAACCGGAGCTATAGGTGATTCTGTTTCCGTGCGTCCGATCTATGGATGCATGAATTACCTGCTCAGCATCGCAGACAACCGCGATGTTCGGATTGTGCGTCACCATGATGATTTGTCGCCGGGTCTTGACCTCTTTGATGACCGGGATAAGCAGGTGATAGACAGTTTGGTTATCGAGATTCTCTTCTGGCTGATCGACGATGATTGGGCAATCGCTCTTGTCCACCAAAAGATAGAATACCAATAGCAGTACGCCACGCTCGCCAGGAGAAAGCTGCACCAGGTCTTTTCCATCGAGTTTCAACGAGTATTCCGGTATTAGATATCCGAACGACCATAAAAAATCATAGAAATCCTTGACCGACGTATGCTTGCGCAACTGCGCAGTAACTTGCATTTGTGGTTTTCGTGAGGATCGATAATCGGTTGCAAGCTGCTCTTCGATCTTTTCCGCAAACCTAGCGGCCTGTTCCGCGTCGTTGAAATCGAAATCCTCTATTATTTCGGTGAGCCGCTGTTCACCAGGCTCCTTGCCGCAGAAGCTGCCGTTGACGCCTTGGCTGATGTAACGGTCAAAAAAATCACGCCGAAATCCACGTTGTATGATCGCACTGGCAAACGAAAGTTTGAAACCTTCTTTGATGATCTCGGTGCGCGCAATCAGCTTCTGCACCGGATCAAATAGCTCAGCATACACGTTGCGTATGGCCGCAATGCACGCATGAATACTAACGGCAGCGTTTCGCCGCGACGCTTTGGCGGCGATGATGTCGGCAGACAACTGCTCATCTATGTATTTGAGTTGAGCCTCATAAAATTTCAAGCTCTCAGGTTGATCAGGGCTCCCGTCAATCTCCTCACGCCGCTTCTGCCATGCCGCAAGCTGTTGGAGATAGTTTTGGTATCGTTTGCTCGGTGCATCTAGTTGATTTTTGAGGCCATCGATCTTGACTTGAAACGCCTTGTGTTGCGAGAGCAGACTTTGGGGAAGTTCGGCATTGAGCTTTGAATCGACAGCAACCTTTTCGGCTATAATTTCGGCGGTCTTGTCGACGAGCGGCTGTCGGTTGATCTTAAACGTGATGATGTCATCGACGTTTAGTCCCAAGGCCGCAAAGCTGCTCAGGCTTTGCTGCTTCTGGGATTTTATTTCGTTTTCTATGTTGGATAGTCTGCCCTCAAGCTTTCCGGCAATCGATTGTTGTTCGGCAAGCACCTTTTGGTTCCGGCGACCCTCGGTTATCTGCAGTTCAAACGCCTGAACAGCCGCGTTGTCCGTGGCAAGCTGATTCTCAATGGCCGCATAGGCCGCCTTCTGCTCCTCGCTCAGATTGTCCGGCTTAGGTACGTCGGTGGGTTTAGCCGCATCGTGGGCCTCTAGCTCTTGCCTCTTCTTCTTCAACGCCTCCTCGACCTGAAGGCGGAAATCTGGACTTGCCTTTAGCTCCAGCGCCGCGATGGCGGAGTGCTTCTGTGAGAGATCGAGTTTATGCCTCGCGATCTCGACATTTATCTCCTCGGTTTTATATTCAATAAGCTCCTCCAAAGTCTCCTTCCCAAGTCTCTGCGCCTCACTAATGTGGGAGAATATGACGTTGCGGAGCTCGTGTTGGAATGCGCTACTTTCGTCGGCGGACGTTTCAGTGCACACAGTCTCCAGATACGATTGCGAAATGTATTTGATTGCTTCCGGCCTGTTGGGGTCGGGGTTGTCCTGAAGATTGTGTGTGGTTGTGCTGCCGTCCGCCCAGGTGGCAACAACCTCGAAGTTTGACGCTAGCTTCTTCTCTCGAAACTTCTTCTTGTCCAAGAAGGAAAAGTGCCCCGCGCGCTCGGTGTCTCCTGCTAGGGCAAGGATATCAGCGAGTGCGCTCTTTCCACTTCCCTTGTTGCCGATGATCGCAATCATATCGTGATTGAGATCGAGATCGCAGTCGAACCACTCGTCAGTGACAGCCGCATCAGCAAGCTTGTGTATGCGAGCCCGAGACAGAAAATATGTCCTGTGATCCTTAATCCAAGCGAGCTTTGGGGGCTCCCTCCCGAGAAAGACTCTGTCTTCGGGCTCGTTGATAATTTGCCTTAGGCCGTTGAATGTGGGATCAGCTTTGATCCAGCAGCATCGATCAGTCGGTTTTGAATCGTGATCCTTTAGACGCCCGATTTCTTCGTTTACGTTGTGGGAATCACTGCCCTTTATGCAGGGCTTCCGCTTTCCAAACCACCCTCGATACTCGTCCTCCGAATACTTGGAATCCTTCCATAAAAAGAAGTCAGACTGCTTCTTGTTGCTCGACCCTAGGACATCAGCAGCAAGAACAAGCCCTTCCTTGAACAGTTTGTCGGTCTTCGGATCAATATCTCCGATTCCCCCATATTCGTCGTAGGGAATCCAGACAACGAATTTGTCCTTGAAGGTCTTATCGACCTTTAGACGCTCTAAAACCTTGTTGAAATCGGCTTGAGCATCATTGAGCAAGAACGCCTTGTCGTCGTAGCGGGCACCGATCGTTTGATCCTTGACAAAGATACCTTTTACAAAGGTTTCAATGTCATCGGCATTCAGTTCGTCGCTGAAAATGATGTGAAAATTTATGCGCTGGCCACTCCCAGCCCTCTTGCCAATCACGACATTTGTCATCCGGCATTCGATGACCGGAAGAAGCGTCTTGTGGCGGAGCTTGTCGAGTGCGGTGCGGTAGGCCTGATTCCCGTCGGCACCCTGTTGAGGATCGGCGAGACGAGTACGAACCTCTTTGTATCCGGCCACTGAAAAGTAGTCATTGATGCCGATAACGGCGCAGTCGGAATTGCCCAACTGAATAACAAAGCCAGGCCAATCGCCGCCAAATTTGTCTGAGGCGGGACTATGAACGTGTAAGTCCCACTTTCGCCACTCAGAACCTCTGGGGAAAAGCGATGTCGCTGTCGTCTTGATTGTACCTCCTAAAGGGCAACCAACACTGCCGCTGAGCCATCATTTGGCTGCATTGGTGCGCGAGTCACCTATAGCGCCGATGTAAATCGTCGCCAAGCATTATTGAGACCTAGTGTAATATCGCTGACTTCGTCAGTATCTTTTGCTGGGCCAGTCTGTGGGAGAATTGGTGCGGGTGGAGGGACTTGAACCCACACGACCAGAGGCCGCGGCATTTTGAGTGCCGTGCGTCTACCAATTCCGCCACACCCGCAATGAGGATAGCTATAGCGTCCTAATTGGCGTTCGCCAACATTTATCGGCGGGGCCTCGGGTACCCTCTTCCTGTTCCCGCCGGCGGGCGCTTTGCGTTCGCTGCGCCCCTTTTAGGCCGGTCGTCCGACCGCTCCTTGCGGACGTTTACGGCTGCTGCGTCAATCACGTTCTTGATGTGAGCGGCATAGAACTTCTCGATCATCTCGACGCTGGTCCGGCAGTTTTTCGCAATCTGATAGATGTCCGCGCCCTCCATGAGACGCAGGGAAATATACGTATGCCTCAGCGAGTAAGCGCTCCGGCGCAATCCTTCGCGATCGAACTTGAGTCCCAACTCTTCCAAAACCGCATTGAGATGATGGTGGCGCAAGGCAGGGAAGAGTCTGTCCGTAGGCCCTGGCAGCACAAGCTTGTTCTCATCGCCCGAGACAGACCCGCCTTTAGACGCGCGGCTCGTAACGTTCGTTGCGCGCTTGCGGTCTCGCAAGCGCTCGAAAGGCGGCACTGCTCCAGGCATGCTCTTGCAATAACCGACCCCTCTTTTGCCGCGCACGCTGATTTCGAGAATGGTTTCGTCGGTTGCTTTGTCTTTAACAATTTCAACGTCGCGGAACTCCAGCCGTCTGGCTTCGTCCGGACGGAGGCCGGTGTTCACCATGAAGAGAACGAAGTCGTGCAACTGCTCGCACTCCCACTTCCAGCGAGGCTTGGGAGGATTTGCCGCGCGTTCGCGCGTTGCGTTGTAGAGCTGCTTGTATTCTTCGAGCGAAAACCACGCGCGGTGACTGATCTTTCCTGACCCCCGATAGGGCGGCGAAAGATCAGGCACATATTTGATCCACTCAAGACGCTGCGCCGTCTTGAGAACGAGACGAAGCGTAACAATTTCATGCTTAAGCGTGCTGTTGGCGGGAGGCGTCCAGGGCTTCTTTGGTTTGTAGGTGAGACCTTTCTCCTTCGCCTCTTTCACCTTCTGCAATTCGAGAGCCTCGCGATCCTCGGCTTCTTTCGGTTTCGTGCGGCGACGTACGCGGTAATCCTGCGCGGTTTGAGAGCCAATGCGGCTCACCGGCAGTTTGCCGAAAAAGGGGAGCAAATGAACACGCAGACGATCGCCGTGACTCTTGACGTATTGCACGTTGCGCTCGCCTGCGGTGAGCGTTTCGTATTCGGGGAGGAATTTATCGGCGGCTTGAGCGAAGGTCGGGCCGCCGATCTCGCCCGCGCGATGTTTGACGCGCAGGGAGAGATACCATTCCTCGGCGATTTCTTTCGCGCGCTCGACATCGCGCTGCTTCGTCGTTTGGCGATAGTTCTTGCCGTCGATGAACGTCGAACATTGCCAAACACGGCTTCTGTCGCGTTTGTAGAGATGCAGCTTTCCGCCAGCGAGGTCGAGCGTGTCCATGCAACGCGTACGCATACGCGCTTTTGGCCAAAAAGTCCAGAGTGTGTAACAAGTGTGTAAGTATCTGAAACTTCTATCTTATTGATTTTATTTGACTTTCAAACTCAAAAACGACTGTTTTAATTTTTTGAGTCTGTCGCGTCTACCGTTCCGCCACACCCGCGCGCGGCGCCCAAGCTCTTGCGCCGTCCCTGAAAAGCCCGGTGCCGAGCCCAAGAGGGCCGCGACTATAAGGTCCCCCCGCCTCGCAATCTAGTGTCTTTCCCGGCGGCGGAGGCGCGATTAGCTTTAGCCCAGCGCGGAGTCTCGCGCGGTCATTTGGAGAGCTTCCCCATGCAGGGAGCCATGCAAGGGATAATGGCGCCGCGCGCTCTGCCGTGGGTCATCGCCGCGGTCGCAGCCGCAGTCCTCGCTACGGCGCATATCCTTGAAGCCTTTGGCTGGATCCCCTGCGAGCTGTGCCTTGAGCAGCGTATCCCTTACTGGATCGGCAGCGGCATCGCGCTCGCCGCCGCCATCGCCGCCCTGCCGCGCCTTAATCTCGGGCTCATCTCCTCGCTCTTGATGGCGGCCGCAGCGATCACCTTCGTGGTCGGCGCGGGTCTTGCCATTCAACATATCGGCGTTGAACAGCATTGGTGGAAGAGCACCTGCAGTGGCGGCGGCAAAGCTTCGATCGCAGATCTTCTCGCGAGCGTCGGCAAGCGGCCGATCGTGCCGTGCGATGAAAAGCGCCCGTTCTTATTCGGGCTTACACTCACCAACTACAATCTCCTGATATCCATCGCCCTGGCCGCGCTCGCGGCAAGCATTCCGCTGCGGCAACTCAAAGGTCGCGCGAAGTGAGCGGGGGCCCGCGCAATATGTCGGACATTCGTCCCGGCGCCGCAACCTCGGCGCGTCGGCTCGATGAAATCCTGCGTGTCGATCACGCAGGTGAGCTGGGCGCGGTGCGCATCTATCAGGGCCAGCTTGCCGTGCTCGGCAACTCGCCCGCTGCGGGCGTCGTGCGCCAAATGGCGGATCAAGAGGAGCGCCACAAAGCTTTGCTCGATCAGCTCCTCAATGAGCGCGGCGCGCGGCCGAGCCTTCTTGACCCGCTGTGGAGCGCGGCAGGCTTTGCGCTCGGCGCAGCAAGCGCTTTGCTGGGCGAGAAGGCGGCGATGGCCTGTACCGTTGCGGTTGAGGACGTGATCGGCGCTCACTACGGCCGCCAAGCCAAGGAGATCGAGGCCAGCGAGCCAACGCTCGCTGCAACGCTTCATCAGCTCAAGGATGAAGAGCTCGAGCATCTGCAGACCGGCCTTGCCGAAGGCGCGGAGAAGGCGCCGGCCTATCCCTTGATGAGCGGGCTCATCAAGGCCGGATGCAGGCTCGCCATCAAAATCGCAGAGAAGCTCTGACTGGCACCGGCACTGCCATTACGCGTTGATACTGATGTATTCGCGCGAGGCGCTCTTCGGCTGCACCCGCGATTGCGTACGCGCCGGGCGATGTGAGAGTGTCCCCCGTTCCGGACTTACAGACCTTGGGGGAGTGGATGGCCGACAGCGAAATTGCCCTGCCGCAGAAGACGCGCGAGCAGCAATGGGTGGTATGGGACTCAACGCGTCTCAACGATTTCAAGTTCAGGCCCGACGACATCATGATCTGTACCTGGTCGAAGTCCGGCACGACTTGGATGCAGCAAATCGTTGCTCAGCTTGTGCTCAATGGTGATCCTGAGGCCTATGGCCAGGCACTGTCGCCATGGCCAGAGTTCCGCCTCTTGCCGAAGGAGCAATGGTTCGCGATCGCCGAAGCGCAAACGCACCGGCGCTTCATCAAATCGCATTCGCCGCTGCATGCGATCCCTTTCCGTGCCGACGTCAAATACATCTATGTGGGCCGCGATGTGCGCGACGTGATCTGGAGCATGTATCATCACCAATCGAGCTTCACGCCTCAGGCTTATCAGGCCTTTAACACTGTTCCAGGCCGTGTCGGCCCACCGCTCGAACCGCCGAATTGCGACGTACGCGCCTACTATCACAGCTTTCTCGAGAAGAACGCGACACCCGGCATGATGACGGACACGGAGTTTTGGGCAAATGTTCAAGAGTTTTGGAACATCCGTCATCTACCCAATGTCCTTTTGGTTCACTATGCCGATCTCAAGGCGAACTTCAAAGGCGAAGTGGCGCGCATTGCGAAATTTCTCGGCATCGAAGTGAGCGCTGAGTTGTGGCCGAAGATTATTGAGCACTGCGGCATGGAGCATATGCGCAAGTTGGGCCGCAACGTTGAAAGCGTCTCTATGCTGTTCGACGGAGGCATCGACACATTCATCCACAAAGGCACCAATGGCCGCTGGAAGGATGTTCTGTCTCCGGAGGAAATCGCGCTCGCCGACACGGTTGCCGCGAAGAATCTTACACCCGATTGCGCGCGTTGGCTTAAGACGGGGCAATTGCCCCGCGGAGAGAAGTGATGGCGCTTAAGGTCATCGGAGCGGGGTATCCGCGCACGGGCACCGCCTCGCTCAAGCTCGCGCTTGAGCAACTAGGCTTCGGGCCATGCCATCACATGCGCGAGATTTTCATGAACATGGCCGATGTGCCACTCTGGGTGGAGGCCGCGAAAAATCCGCGCCAAGCGAATTGGGAGAAAGTGTTCGAGCGCTACAACTCCTGTACCGACGCCCCCGGCTGCACATTTTGGCGCGAGCTCGTCGACTACTATCCCAATGCCAAACTGATCCTCTCAGTACGCGATCCCGAGAAGTGGTTTGAATCAACCCAGGCTACGGTATTTTCGCCGGAATGGCAGAAGGGTATGCAGGCAGGCCCGCTCAGCGAGTTCTTCGCGAGGGCCGTCCACGTGACTTTCGACGGCTTCATCCACGACCACGACAAGAT
>JBAQHC010000461.1:0-3272 GCA_049288095.1 Alphaproteobacteria bacterium
GTATTGGCAACGGCGACTGCAAGATCACGCATGGTTTTGATCTTGGCGCCATCGTAGGCGGTGATGACGTCGCCCTGACGCAAATTGCTGTGGGCGGCAGGTGAATCTTTTTCGATCTCGCTCACGAGAACGCCGTCATTGCCCGCAAGGCCGACCGCTTTGGCAAGCGCCGGCGTCAGCTCCTGCATTTGAACGCCGAGCCAGCCGCGCGAAACCGCGCCGTGTGTACGCAGCTGCTCAATGATGTTCTTGGCGAGATTGGCGGGAACGGCAAAGCCGATACCGACGCTACCGCCGCTCGGCGAGTAGATGGCGCTGTCAATGCCGATCACGCGGCCGGATTGATCGAACAGCGGCCCGCCGGAATTGCCGGGATTGATCGGCGCGTCGATCTGCAGGAAGTCGTCGAACGGGCCTTCCTGAATATCGCGGTGATGCGCGGAGATAATGCCCGCTGTCACCGTGCCGCCCAGGCCGTAAGGATTGCCGACCGCGACTACCCAATCGCCGACGCGGGCCTTGTCCGAGTCGCCGAAGCTCACATAGGGAAGTTTCTTGGTCGCATCAATCTTGAGAAGTGCGACATCGGTCTTGTCGTCATGGCCGATGATCTTCGCCGTGTAGCTCGAACCATCCGTCAGTGTGATCTTCACGTCGTGCGCGCCGTCGATGACGTGGTTGTTCGTGACGATATAGCCATCGGAGTCGATGATGAAGCCGGAGCCGAGTGCATGGCTGGGCCGCGCATTCTGCTCGAACATCTGCCCTTGATCGCCGAAGAACTGGCGGAACATGTCGCCGAACTGCGAGCCGGGCGGAAACTCCGGCATCTGGCGGAACCGCCGCGCGGTCTTCGGCAATTCTTCCGTCGTCGCAACTTGAACGACAGCTGGAGAAACGCGATCGACAAGATCGGCGAAGCCGGCTTGACGCATGAGCGGCGCTTCGCTCAGCGATTGGCCGCTGTTCGGCGCGGGTGCGGGTGAGGTAATTGTGGCCGAAGGCGCCATTTGATTTGACGACCAGGCCATTCCGCCGGCGCCGAGCGCCGTTCCGATCAGCAGCGCGGCACCCAAAGCCGCAGCAGCGCGAGGTCGGTTCAAATTCGTCATCGGGTACTCCTCAGGAATTCACTCGCCGTCAATCTCGGCTGATTTTTCGGCCGCGGCGGCCCATGCGACAAGCTCTATATAGAACCCACTGTCTCAACGCAGCTTTGGCGCGAGATTAAAGAATTTTGAGAAAGACGGCGCTGATGCCAAGAGCAAATCACGAGGCTGTGAGCCCCTCGTTCTTTGTCAGGGCCCGAAGAGGCCGCTGTTGTCATCGCCCCCATTATTGCTCCCGCCGCGATCGGCGCGAATGAAGCGGGAGAGGAGGATGATAAGCCCGAGGAATAAGGTGAAAGTCACCAACACCACGGCCCATGACGGCCAGCCACTCGGCTGGGCACTTACCGTCGGCCGCACGATATCCGCCAAGGCCGGAGTTGTGATGAGATACAAGCAAATGGCCGCTTTGTGGATGTGAGGCATTCGCCCCTCCTAGGTAGCGAGTTTAGTCCTCCACTGCCCCCTTGGGAATTGCGAACCCGAAGGTTGCAAGCCGGGCACCGAGCATCGGTAGCCGGTTGAACCGCCGCGAGCGCAATGTTAATGGGACTGCCCCCGGCGAGGTTTGATGCCGTATGCGGGCGTTTGGCGAGGTAGCTCAGTTGGTTAGAGCACGGGAATCATAATCCTGGGGTCGGGGGTTCAAGTCCCTCCCTCGCTACCAGTCGCCACCAAAATGGAGAATCTTCGGGCTAGCCGAACGCGGGCTCGAGATTGGCGGACTTGAGGACGCGATCCTCCGGAAGATGCACGCGCACGACCGTGCCCTTCCCCTGCGCGCTCTCAATGGCAAGGGTGCCGCCATGAAGCTCGGCAAGCGCTTTCACGATCGGCAGGCCAAGGCCAATACCGCCGCGCGTGCGCGATAAGGCATTCTCGACCTGGCCGAAGCGCTCCATAACGTGGGCGATCTTGTCGGCTGGTATGCCGACCCCATTGTCAGCGACGACAAGATCGACGCCGCCATCCTTTGGCCATTCGAGGCGTATTTCGACGCGGCCTTCCGCACCTGTGAATTTGACCGCGTTCGAAACGAGATTGATAAGGATCTGCCGGATGAGCCGCTCATCGGCAAAGAGCGATACCGGAATGTCCGGCTCGCGGAATTGGATGACTTTGCCGCCCGTGCGCGTTGGCTCCTGAAACATGCGCAGTACGTGGCTGATCGTGCTGCCGAGATCGACCTCGCTTTCCGTGAGCTCCGCCCTGCCGGCATCGATCCGCGCCATGTCGAGAATGTCGTTGAGGATTGCAAGCAAGTGCTGCCCGCTATCCATGATGTCCTTGGCATAGGTCTTGTAGGTTGGCGTGCCAATCGAGCCGAGCATCTCCTGAAACATCATCTCCGCAAAGCCGATGATCGCGTTGAGCGGCGTTCTGAGTTCGTGGCTCATATTGGCAAGGAACTGCGTCTTGGAGTGGCTCGCGCGCTCCGCTTCATTCTTTGCGATGCGCAGCTCACTTTCAGTTTCCTTGCGGCGAACAATCTCGTTGTCAAGCTCGCCGATCGTGCTCTGCAGTTTCACATTCGCTCGTCTGATCTGATTGCGGTGGCGGCGTAGGCCGACATAGCCGATGCCGATCGCGATGATGATCACAATACCGATTAGCAGGATGCTGGAGAACAGAGTCATCTGAGCGCGGGCGCGCTCTTGGGCCACTGCAACGTCGCGCTTGAGCTTCTCGGCCCTAAGATGCTCGATCTCGAATTGTTGGTGGGCAAAGTCGAATTGCGCGGTCATCAGCGCGCTATTGGTGCTCGCCGCGAGCGCGCGCGCTTCGTCATCGAGCTGCTTGAACGCTATGTGATGCGCGAGCGCGTGTGCTGTGTCTCCCGCGGCCATGTAGATCTTGAACGCAATCTCATGTGTCTCGCGGATGATCGATGGCGTCGTGTCGGGGTTGGGGCCGCCAAATGCGCGCGTTATGTATTCCTTTGCTTTGCCGATATTGCCGCGATCGAACTCGATTTCCGCCTTAACGCCCCAGACTCCGTCGTTCGCGTTGCCGAGAAGAGCAAGCGCGCTGTCCGCGGCCTTGTCGGCAGCGTCAAGATTCTTTTCCTTGACGTAAATCGCTGCAATATTTGCCAATATACGCGCACGGAGTAACGGGCTATTCACCTTCTGGCTGATTTTCAGCGCTCTCTGGGAGCTTTCG
>JBAQHC010000462.1:0-1929 GCA_049288095.1 Alphaproteobacteria bacterium
GCTTGGCCCTCTTCATGACGCTCTATGTGATGGCGCCGACGTTCGATCGGGCTTGGCAAGGCGGTGTGGTGCCCCTCTTGGAGAACAAGATCACGGAAGAGGAGGCCTACGGCCGCATCACCGGGCCTTTCCGCGCCTTCATGCTCGCCAACGTGCGCGACAAGGACCTGAAGCTCTTCAGCGACCTTGCCAGCGAGAACCTTTGGCCGAAGCAAGGGAAGGAAGCGCCAGCCGCGCCGGCGCAGGAAGCCGATCTCGAGTTGCGCGTTATCATACCCGCATTCATGATCTCGGAGCTGAGGCGCGGATTTGAGATCGGCTTTCTCATGGTGCTGCCGTTCCTCGTCATCGACATGATCGTTGCAACCTTGACGATGTCGATGGGCATGATGATGCTGCCGCCGACGGTTATTTCGTTGCCTTTCAAGATATTATTCTTCGTTCTGATCGATGGCTGGAACCTTCTCGCCGGCGGTCTTATCCGGTCATTTACCTAGGTTATTGGCGCATTATTAACCATATCGAAACCGGCCTTCTCTAAGCCTTAAGCCATGACAGGTTGGGCCCCGCTCCCCGGGGCCCAAGGGCATGAAGCCGAACTGTCATGCAGGCAGCGACCCGGTATGTCCCCGCTCCCCCCAAAGCACGCGCAACCAAATAGGGACAATCCCCATGAGTAGTATCAATACCAACGTTGCCGCAATGACTGCGCTGCAGTCGCTTACGCAAACCAACAAAGCCCTCACAGAAAACCAGAAACGCATTTCGACCGGCCTGCGCGTGTCGAACGCGTCGGACAACGCCGCCTATTGGTCGATTGCCACCTCCATGCGCTCCGATAACCAGGCACTTTCCACGGTGCAGGACGCCCTCGGCCTCGGTGCGGCAACCGTCGACGTCGCCTACACGGCCATCGACAGTGCCATCAAGATGGTCGACCAGATCAAAAGCAAGCTCATCGCCGCGCGCCAGCCCGGCCTCGACCGCACCAAGATCCAGGCAGAGCTCACTCAGCTGCAGTCGCAATTGAGTGGTATTGCTGGCTCTGCCACGTTCCAGGGTCAGAACTGGCTGTCGGTTGACTCGAGTGCTGCCGGCTACAGCGCGACGAAGAGCATCGTCTCCTCGCTCAGCCGCACCGCCGGCTCCATCACCGTGCAGACCATCGGCATCGACACCGCCCCGATGGTCCTGTTCGATGCGAACGCTGCCGCCGACGGCATCCTCGACTCAAAGCGCGATGCTGTGACAGGCGCCGTGAACCCGGCCGGCACCTTCGACATTGCGACCCTCAATATCTCGGCCTTGACGGACAGCCCCGCCGATCTGGCGACGCTCGACGGCTTCATCAAGGGCGCCGACTTGGCGATCAGCGAGATGACTGCCTCGGCGACGGCACTCGGTGCCGCGAAGGCGCGCATCAATATCCAGCAGGACTTCGTGCAGGGCCTGCAGGACGCGATCGATGCCGGTGTCGGCCAGCTCGTCGACGCCGACATGAACGAGGAGTCGACCAAGTTGCAGGCGCTGCAGGTGAAGCAGCAACTCGGCATCCAGGCGCTCAGCATCGCCAATGGCTCGAGCCAGAGCATTCTGAGACTGTTCCAGTAGAGCCACAATCAGCGCGAACAAGGATGGGCCAAGCCCTCTTCGGAGGGCTTGGCTTTTTTTTGGCAACTTTCGCACAAGGTTCAGCTCTAAAGATCGCGCCCGTGGGTTTGACAATGGATTCGTACCTCCGAGGGCGCATGGGCTGGCGCGAACCGTTCAAGCGATTGCGGCCAAGCATGTTTGCTCTCGGTACGTGACGTCTGGCGGTTCTCGCCCTCGTTTGGGCCAGAAGGCATGATGCCCGACCGTCAGGCCGGCCGCGATCCGGGTATGTCCCCCATTGAAATTGGGCGCCGACCTGGAGGGACAGACCCATGG
>JBAQHC010000463.1:0-1503 GCA_049288095.1 Alphaproteobacteria bacterium
CTCAAGTACCCTTCGCCGATCGCGAAAATGGCTTTGTGATGATTGGACGAGTTGTCCCGTCAAAGCGGGTTGAGCTGGCCGTGGAGATCGTTCGCCAACTCCGCGAGCATCACGGACACACAATCCAACTTCACATAATCGGCCGCGCCGACAATGCCTTTGCGGAGACTTTGAAACAACTTCTGTCCGACAAACCCTGGGCTCATTGGCATTCGGATCTGGACCGCACAGGGCTTGAAAGACTGGCGGGCCGTATGAAATGGGGCTTGCATTGTTACCGCTACGAACATTACGGACTGGCACCGGCCGAGCTTCAAGCGCTCGGCTGCATCACCTTCGTTCACGATTCGGGCGGACAGCGCGAGATCGTAACCAATCCATCCCTGAGGTACCAAGACCTTGAAGACGCGGTACGGAAGATCACTGCCGTCATGACCGCCCCGGCAATGCAGTCCCAGCTGCTGGCCGAAATTGAGTTGAGCAACATGAAGCACCGGGCCGAAAGATTCGACCGCGGATATGTATCCATCGTGAAGGATCTGCTAGCGTTGCACCGCTCCGAGGCCCCACCCAGTGTCAACGTGTCCGCGACGGGCTGATTTAGAAGCGATGGAATTGTTGTGAACTCTATATCGCAGCTCGTTCGTAAAGCGGCGCGAACCGCGCAAGTTCACATTCCACATCTTCAAAATGCTGGCAAAGCTTTTGAGGCCGCCATTAGAAGCGCCACTGGCAAGCTTCACGATCCCGATCTCGAAGGCTTGCGCAGCGTCCAGATCCCTCCTGGTGCCTTGTTCTTGGACATCGGTGCAAATCGGGGCAGTGCTGCGCTCTCCTTCTGGAGGATCGCGCCGAACTGCAAGATCATTTGCTTTGAGCCAAATGCTCCGCTTGCGGATCGATTTCTTCGTCCGATCGAACGACGCGGAGCTATCGTGCACAAGATTGCCTTGGGCGATGAGCCGGGCCAATTTCCACTTTACGTGCCCGTGTACAATGGCGTTGTCTTCGATGGCCTCGCTTCGCTCAATAAGGTGGAGGCTGCGCAGTGGTTGAGCGAGCGCACATTATTCGGGTTTCAACCCCAAAAGCTGCAAGTGATGGAACAGATTTGCGAAGTTGTCTGCTTGGATTCGTTCAACCTCGATCCGTTTTTCATTAAGATCGACGTTCAAGGGCGGGAGGCCGCCGTCATCAAAGGCGGGCTCGGCACGATTGCACGCGCGCTACCGATCATTTTTGCCGAGTCCGAGTCTCTCGACATCGATTCCGTGACGAACATGCTTCGTCCACTCGAATACGACTACTATGCTTATGATGGCAAAGCGCTCGTTCGTGGCCGCTTCTCGCGCTCGAACATCTATCTCATTCCGCAAACTAGAGCAGTTTCAAAGTTAGCCGATTCACAAATTTGGCGAAGGGGTCGATTCTCTTTGGGTGATTCGCTCGAGGAGGATCGAGGATGGGGATTGCGTATTCGGATGACCTGCGCAAGCGGGTGAT
>JBAQHC010000464.1:0-4905 GCA_049288095.1 Alphaproteobacteria bacterium
TATTGGGACGGCGAATAGCCGCCCTTCATCGTAGCGCATGTGTCTAGGTCCTCTCCCTCGGGGAGAGGACCGCCTCGCTTGTCGCAGCCCGGTGAGGGGTTAAAGAGAATCGTCCGCGTTCGTGGCAAACCCCTCACCCAACCCTCTCCCCGCGGGAGAGGGAACAGGGAACTTCAGCCCTTAGCGTATGCGGTCAAATAAGCGATATGCGCTTGAGGCTTGTCGGCGCTGAAGCCGACGATTGCCTTGCCCAGAACTTGCTGTGTCGTCGGATTGATAATCGCAAACAGCGGCACGCCATAGGGCGGCGTTTGGTTGATGCTGAGCTTGAGGCTTGGCAGCACACTTGAAAACACTTCCGGCCGGATCGCACCACCCTTGTCCAGAATCGAAAGGTCGACCTGCACATAGGACTTCATGAGCGCCCCACCTTGGGGCGACTTGAGCCAGAGATCGAGCACGTTGCACGGCGGGCATGAATCGAAGCCGAAAATAACGAGCGCCAGCTTCTTCTCGCCTTTGGCTTGGCGGAGCCCGCCATTCAGTAATTTCACTTGATCGAGGCACGGGGCGTAAATCTTGTCGCCGCAGGCGGTGCGATACCCGGCCATGAAATCATAGCCTTTACCCGTCACCGGCTCATCGGCGTGTGCGGCAACGCCAATCCCGATTGCCAGGCTTAGGCCGATCATCAGGACACGAACTATTTGCATCAACTGATCCCTCCCCTAATCCCCTCTCCCTCGATGGGAGAGGGCGGATCGCTCGGCGCGGCACGCGCCTTAGCGATCCGGGTGAGGGTGGAACGCGATTCTTTGATTCACCCCCTCACCCTAACCCTCTCCCACGGAGGGGAGAGGGGACCGATGCCCACATCGAATTCAACTCTTCTTCTTTGTCTCCAACCCCATGGCGCGGAAGCGCGCCGGGTCTTCAGCCCAATTCTCGCGCACTTTGACGAACAGAAACAGATGCACGGGCGCGCCGGTGAGCTTGGCGATTTCGAGCCGCGCGGCCTGGCCGATCTCTCTAATTGTCTTGCCGCCTTTGCCGAGCACGATCGGCTTCTGGCTGTCCTTCTCGACGTAAATTGTCGCCTCGATGCGCGCCGAGCCGTCCTTGCGCTGCTCCCACTTTTCGGTCTCGACGGTCGATGAATAGGGCAATTCATCATGCAAGCGCAGCGTCAGCTTCTCGCGCACGATCTCGGCGGCAAGCTGGCGCATCTCGATATCGGCGGCCTGGTCCTCGGGATAAAGCCACGGCCCTTCCGGCACGCGCTCGGCGCAGTACTTGGCGAAGTCCTCAACGCCATCGCCCGTCTCCGCCGAGATCATGAAGGTCGAGGCGAAGGCAAACTTATCGTTCAGCTCTTGCGCCAAGCCCAGAAGCCGCGGCCGTAAGACCGTGTCGATCTTGTTGAGGACGAGCACAGCCGAAACATCGGCAGCCTTCAGGCGCGCAATGATTGCATCGGTATCGTCGGCCGCGCGCGCAGAGGAGCCGCCCTCGCTGCGATTGAGATAGGCCTTCGCATCGACGAGCAGCGCGATGATGTCCGCATCGTCCGCGCCTTCCCACGCGGCGCTCACCATCGCTTCATCGAGCTTGCGCTTGGCCGTGAAGATGCCCGGCGTATCGACGAACACCAGCTGCGCTGCGCCGACGATTGCAACGCCCCGCACTCTCGCGCGCGTGGTTTGCACCTTGTGCGTGACGATTGAAATCTTAGTGCCGACGAGGCGGTTGACGAGCGTCGATTTGCCGGCATTCGGCGCGCCGATAATGGCGACAAAGCCCGCGCGGGTTTTCGCTTCCGTGCTCATGCGCTGCCTGAGGCAAGCGCGCGATCGGCCTCGCCGCGCGACCAGATTTGGAGATTGACGAGAAACGCCGCGGCCGCCGCTTGCTCCGCCGCACGCTTGGAATTGCCCGTGCCCGTCGCCTCACCCTGCCCCACAACGCTCGCGCGCACAGTGAACTCAGGGAGATGATCGGGCCCCGAACGATTGATTTGCTCGTAGCGTGGAAGGCCGAGCCCGCGATCCTGCGTCCACTCCTGGAGCACCGACTTTGCATCGCGCGGCACGACATCAACTTCTTCGAGCACGCGCGCCCATGCGCTGACGAAAAACCGGCGCGCCGCCTCGATGCCGCCGTCAAGATAGACCGCAGCCATCACCGCCTCGCAAGCATCCGCCAAGATCGCCGGCTTCAAAGCGCCCGCGCGCCCCTCGCTGCCCGAGACGCGCAAATAGCGCGCGAGGTCCAAATCTTTCGCAACGCCGGCGCAAGCCTCCTTGCGCACGAGCGCATTGAGTCGCGGCGCCAGCTCGCCCTCGCGCGTATCGGGAAAGCGGGTCATCAAGGCTTCGGCAGCGAGAAGGCCGAGCACGCGGTCGCCCAAAAACTCCAAGCGCTCATTAGTGAGCGCACGCGCGCCGGCACTTGCATGCGTGAGCGCCTGCATCAGCACATCGCGATTTTTGAACTCGTAGCCGATCCGCGCCTCAAGCGCGGCGAGCGCGCTGTCTTCGGCGAGAGATGAATTCGTGCCTGCCATTCAATCGATCATGTGGAAGAGGCGAGCAAAGCGGACATCCATCGGCCACTGCCAGAACGCCCAGAACGGATGCGGCGAGCGCATCGAGAAGAACAGGATCTCGGCTTTGCCTTCGAGATTTTCCGCCGGCACATAGCCGACGCCGCCGACCGCAACCGGGAAGCGGCTATCCTCCGAATTATCGCGGTTATCACCCATCATGAAATAATGGCCGGCAGGCACGATAAACTCATCAGTGTCATCGGCGCGGCTCTGGCCCAAATCGAGTGTCGTGTACTTAACGCCGTTCGGCAGCGTCTCCTCATAACGCGTGCCGGTGGTCGGCAACCCCGTCATCGGATTGTTCGACGTGTAAGGGCCGAGCGCGCGGCGCGGCACCGCTAGGCCGTTGATGAACAGCACACCGCCCTTCACTTGAATTGTGTCGCCCGGCAAGCCGATCAAGCGCTTGATGTAATCGGTCTTGTTGTCGGAGGGCGTCTTGAACACGATGACATCGCCGCGCTTGGGCTCAGCGCTCATGATCCGGCCGGAAAACAGCGGCACCGTCACCGGAAAGGAGTATTTGCTGAAACCGTAGGAGAATTTCGAGACGAAGAGGAAATCGCCGACGAGGAGGGTCGGCTTCATCGATTCCGAGGGAATATTGAAGGGCTGGAACAGGAAGGTGCGTACGACGCCGGCGATCAAGAGCGCGATCAGGATGGTTTGGATCGTCTCGCCCCAGCCCTCGCTCTTTTTTGCGGCCGGCTTGGCGCCCGCCGCAGCAGCGCCAGCGCGCGGCTTGGCCTCATCCTCACTCGCCGACGCCAACACTGGCTCATCCTTCAAGGGAGCTTTCCCTTCGAACTCATTGATCGACATTAACTTTCCTCAGATAGCACTTTTGGTCAGCGGCGCACGTGCAGGGACAGTATCCGATTCAATAGCCGATCCGCGCGACACATTCCCGTGGGAAATAGGGCCGCGCGCGCCATTTTCCCATGCCCTCCCGCGGTGCTGCCCTTTAATGGATCAGCTCAAAGAACCGGACAAACCTGATGCCCAAGGGCCATTTCCAGATCTGCCAAGCCGGCTTGGGCACGTCGATCGAGAAGAAGAAGATTTGCGCCTTGCCGACCAGGTTCTCGGCCGGAACATAGCCGACGCCGTTAAATGCGACCGGAATGCGGCTGTCGCTCGAATTATCGCGATTATCGCCCATCATGAAATAGTGGCCCGGCGGCACCTTGTACACATCGGTATCGTCCTCGGGGCTCTCACCGAGATCGAGCGTCGTGTATTTCGCGCCGTTCGGCAGCGTCTCCTCATAAAGCATGCCTGTCCTTTGAAGCCCGCTCATCGGGTCGGTCGAAACATAGGGGCCGAGCGGCCTGCGCAGCACGGCTTGACCGTTGATGAACAGAACGCCGTGGATCATTTGAATCTCATCGCCCGGCAAGCCAATCAGACGCTTGATGAGATCGGTGCGGTTGTCTGCCGGCGTCTTGAACACGATAACGTCGCCGCGTTTAGGCGATGAGAAAAACAGGCGCCCCGGGCCGGGGATCAGCGGCAAGCTGAACGGTAATGAGTGGCGGCTATAGCCGTAAGAGTATTTCGAGACGAACAAGAAATCGCCAACCAGTAAAGTCGGCTTCATCGACTCCGAGGGAATGTTGAAGGGCTGAAACAGGAATGAGCGCACCACGCCTGCGATCAACAGCGCGATGATGATGGTTTGGATCGTATCGACCCAGGTCTCGGCCTGCTTTGCGGGCTTGCCTGTCTTTGCGGCCTTCGTGGCTTTTGCGGCGGTCACAGCGCTCGGCTTTGATGCCGCAGGCGGGCTATCGCTCAGCTTCGGCTCACCCTCTTGCGGCGGCAACGCCTCGGGCTCGGATGGATCAATGGTCATGCGTCTCCCCGCCGGACAGAGTCCATGATGCTGGCTTTCATGCGAGTGGCCTAGCCTCGATCATCACGATCGCTTGAGCCATGGGATAATCGTCCGTGAGCGTGACGTGAATGACCGCGCGCATGCCCGGCGGCGTGATCTCTTTCAAGCGCTCTAGAGACTTGCCGCTAAGCTCCATGGTCGGCTGGCCCGATGGCAGATTTACGACGCCCATATCGCGCCACGCCGTGCCCATCCTGAGGCCCGTGCCGAGCGCCTTGGAGCAGGCCTCTTTCGCCGCCCAGCGCTTGGCATAGCTCGCAGCGCGCTCGGCACGGCGCTCCGATTTACGTTGCTCGATCTCGGTGAACACGCGGTTGATGAAACGCTCGCCGAACCGCTCGAGCGTCTTCTCGATGCGGCGGATATCGACGAGGTCGTTGCCAATGCCGATGATCATCACAGG
>JBAQHC010000465.1:0-9162 GCA_049288095.1 Alphaproteobacteria bacterium
CCTATCAAGAGGCCATATATCTGGGATTTTGCGCCCTCAGCTAGCGTTGTGCGCCTCTGTTTGCAGGACGGCGCGCGCGTATTCCTTTTGGAATGGAAAGCGGCGAGCCGTGACAATGTTGGCGCGGGACTGGCTGACTACGCGGGCCGCTTCATCGGCGATGCGCTCGAAATGGTTCTGGGCGCGACGAGCGGACAGAAACCAATTCTGGTCGGTCACTCGCTCGGCGGAACCTTCGCAGCGATCTTTGCAGCATCACGACCGGAAGCTCTGCGCGGTCTCGTGCTTTTGGGCGCTCCATTATGTTTTGAACCCCGGAGCACCCAGTTTCGCGATTCCGTCGTCGCCATGGCATCGGCCTCACATCCGGACACGGATATCGTCCCGGGTTCGTTCCTGTCCCAGATAAGTGCCATCGCCGCCCCGAGTGCGTTCGTGTGGTCGCGATTGGCAGACGCACGCTTTGGCGCTGAAGATCCAAAGATTCTGCAAATGCAGGGTCGCATCGAGCGATGGTCGCTGGACGAAGCCGCCCTCTCCGGCCGTCTCGTGCGTGATATTTTGCGCCTCTTGCTTGAGGAAGATCGTTTCTGTCACGGCACGCTGCAGATCGGCCGCGGTGTCGTGGGCCCCGGGAATTTGCGGCTTCCCATGCTTGTTGTCGTCAACAGCGCGGATCAAGTGGCGCCTTTGGCCTCTATCTCTCGGGTCCTAGAAGCCGTGGATCCCGCGCAGCTCCGCGTCATCCGATGCCCCGGGGAAGCAGGCGTTGGCTTGCAGCACTTGGCCGTTCTCGTTGGGCGAAGCGCACATTCAGTCCTATGGCCCGAGATTCTGTCCTGGCTGAACAGCCTTCCGTAGAGGTGATGGACAGTCTCATAGGTGCATGCGGGATAGCCATATGCTCGACCGCAAATAGCGAGTAATCACGCGAGCGATACCATGGTCCGGGCGACACCATCGTCCGATCGCGATCTTCCGCCGCGCTTGCGCCGATCGCAGTGGAGATCAATAACTATCGGCTTCGGCGATGGCATCGGCAAAGGCCTGTGGGGCCTCTTGCGGCAGATTGTGACCAATACCGCCCGAGATTGTGCGGTGTCCGTATTTGCCAGAAAACTTCTTCGCGTAGGCGCTTGGATCGGGATGCGGCGCCCCATTGGCATCGCCCTCGAGTGTTATCGTGGGCACGCCGATCACCGGGGCCGTAGCCAGGCGCCTCTCGAGGTCATTGTAGCTTGCCTCACCCTGGGCCAAATCGAGCCGCCAGCGATAATTGTGAATCACGATGTCGACGTGATCGGGATTATCGAAAGACGCAGTGCTACGATCGAACACCGCGTCGCTGAAATTCCACTTTGGTGAAGCGGTCTTCCAAATGAGCTTTGCAAAGTCGCGGCGATTTGCGCTGTAGCCGGCGCGCCCGCGCTCAGTGGCAAAATAGAACTGATACCACCACTGATATTCAGCGCCTGGCGGCAGTGGACTCCTGCCGGCTGCTTGATTGCCGATGAGATAACCGCTCACGGACACCATCGCCTTGCAGCGCTCGGGCCACAACGCCGCGATGATGTTCGCCGTGCGCGCGCCCCAATCGAAGCCGCCCAGAACAGCCTTCTCAATCTTGAGAGCGTCCATAATCGCGACGATGTCTGAAGCAACTGCCGATTGCTGACCGTTGCGGACAGAGGTCTTAGAGAGAAACTGCGTCGTGCCGTATCCCCGCAGATAGGGAACGATCACCCTGTAGCCTTTCGATGCCAGTATCGGCGCAACATCGATGAAACTATGGATATCGTAGGGCCAGCCGTGCAGCAGGACGACCGGCTTGCCGCTGCTTCGGCCAACCTCGGCGTATCCGATGTTTAACACGCCCGCGTTGATCTGCTTGATCGAAGGAAACGGCGCGGCTGACGATGTCATCGCACCAGTCGCCCGACTGGCATCGCTCGCTCGCGCTTCATTGAAACCAGCTGCAGCGAACTGCGCAGCGGCAAAGCCGACCGCAACGTTTCCGAAGAAACGGCGGCGATTGGGATCTACCTTGTCCGGCATATTCGACAAATCCGAGTTGCTAACTGTGGTAGCGAACCAAATGTAGGAGCGCTAATCCATTGGACGTTGGTATCACCAGGGGCCTGCGGCCACCACCGGTGGTTTCGGTGCAAGCGGTACTCTGCCTTTGGCGAGCAACACCAAAGTATACTGGTGCCCTCGCCCCTTTCGTCGCATCGTGACAAGGAGCCTTCATCGGAGCGCTGGTGAATGGTCACGCGCAGGACCGTCGCTAGCTGCGCGCAGGCATGGTTGAATAGTCGCCTTGATTGGCAGGGATCCAAATCGGGGAGCCGACTATGAAGACCGCTGTGAAGCCCATTCAATTCGCCGGGTCGCAGCTTGATGAAACGCGTCATGTCTGTGCGTTCTTCAACAGCGCCGATGAGGAGTATCGGGTGTTGCTCCCTTTCATAAAGGACGGGTTCGATTGCGGCGATAAAGCGATCCACGTCGTGAGTCCAACCCGGCGTGAGGACCATCTGCAACGATTGTTCGAGGCCGGCATCGATACAGCCGAAGCGCGGCTCAGCGGCCAGTTCGACTTGCAGAATAATACCGAGGCCTATCTGCGCGACGGGTGCTTTGATCCGGATCGGATGCTGCAGTTATTTGAGCAGCTCGGAAGCAGCAACCAGAATGGGCGCTTCCCGCTCAGCCGCATTGTCTGCCAGATGGAATGGGCT
The DNA here is from genome assembly GCA_049288095.1 of Alphaproteobacteria bacterium. Classification (GTDB taxonomy): domain Bacteria; phylum Pseudomonadota; class Alphaproteobacteria; order CAWBKL01; family CAWBKL01; genus CAWBKL01. The sequence continues at coordinate 2,742 of JBAQHC010000465.1, forward strand.
GCCGAAGGACACTCGCACGTTGAAAGTCTCATCGAGTTCGAAGCGCGCGTGAATGACGTGTGGCAACGCCACGATGACGCGGTCATATGCGTCTATGATCTCGCGAAGTTCGGAGGCGATACCGTAATTGACATTATGCGGACTCACCCAATGGTCATCATTGGCGGAGTTCTACAGCGGAATCCATTTTTTACTCCACCAGAGGAATTTTTGGGGGAGCTTCGCAATCGAAAGGCTTTGCGGACGTGACATGAAATCGCCGCTGGTACAGTCGGAGGAGGAAATCAAGCGCCTTCAGCGGTGCATGAACGATCTCGTCAGCCTACTTTCGCTGCCCGCGATGTGGGCCGGGGGCGACCCAATCCGCGTTGTTAAAACCCTGCTGGAAGCGCTGGTTGGTATGCTTCGTCTCGATTTCGTTTATGTACGCATACGCGATGAGTCTGGGGAATCGCCAATCGAGATGGCGCAATTCGCTAGATCGAGCTCAAGCATTTTCCTCCGCGGAGGAGTTCCTCGCGTCGCCCAATATAGACAAGACAAGATGCTTGATCCTCGACATCGCAATGCCCGGCATGTCTGGGCCGGATCTCCAACGGGAACTCCTGGACCGTAAAAGGCGCGTCCGCATTATTTTCATGACGGCTCAGGATGGCGCTTTACCCTCTAGGGTAATTGAGCAAGGCGCCGTCGCGTGCTTGTTAAAGCCGTTCTCGGATTCAACGTTGCAAAGAGCCCTTGAGATAGCTTTTTCGTAAGGAGCGCTTCATGCAAGCGACCGTATCGTACGGAGTCCGGCCAAGGGACTGTTCGGTGCTGGATAGAACAGCAAGCCAGGCTCAAGCGCTGTCCGGCAAACCGCTTGTGTTCATTGTTGACGATGACGTTTCGGTACGCGAGTCGCTGGCGGCGCTCATCCATTTCGAAGGATGGGAGCCAGAGTCCTATTCCTCGGCTGAAGAGTTCCTCGCTCGGCCCCAGCCCAACCGTCCGAGCTGCCTCATTCTTGATGTCAATCTGCCGGAACTCAGCGGCCTCGACTTGCAGAAGCGGATCGCTCCCGGGCGAGCGGATATGCCGATCATCTTCATTACCGGCTTCGGCGATATTCCGATGACGGTTCGGGCGATGAGAGCGGGCGCCGTAGAGTTCCTGACCAAACCTTTCGACGACGGGGCGCTTCTTGATGCAATTCGGCATTCGTTGGAGCGCAGCCGCATCGCTCTCGAACGGGAGCACGAGATGCAAGGTCTTCGTGATAGGCATGCGTCGCTCAGCAGGCGCGAGCGAGAGGTCATGGAGCTTGTTGTCACCGGCTTGCTGAACAAATAGATCGGTTATGAGCTCGGCATTAGCGAGATCACGGTCAAAGCGCATCGCGGTCAGATGATGCGAAAAATGCACGCGGCATCTCTGGCCGATCTTGTCAATATGGCGGCGAAGATCGGCGTGAGCCGTCAATAAGATTGTTTGGGCATTTTGCGCGCTGGCGCACGTACGCCAATACCTTCGTCCAATTGAAGTCGCGCTCAGTCTGATGGCACCTACGCCGCTCGCGGAGGCGTGACACAGACGACACGACGCATCGTTGCCCAGCGAAAAACGGGGGGATCGCTTAAATGAAAGAGGGATCAGAGAGCTCGCTCGATTCACGGCAAACACAAATCAGTCGGCGCAAGGGTCTCAAGCTCGGCGCTGCGAGCGCGGTGGCGTCGCTGCTACCATTTTCTGCATTCGCCGTAACTCAAACTGGATCATCAGCCCAGAAGGAGAGCACCATGGCCGAGAACACTGCCATTCGCCCATTTCACTTCGAAGCTCCGCAAGCCGATCTCGTCGACTTGCGCAAACGCATCACCGCGACGAAGTGTCCGGAGCGCGAGCTGGCCGCGGACGCATCGCAAGGCGTCCAGCTCGCAACGATGCAAGCTCTCGCACAGTACTGGGCGACCAAGCACGATTGGCGCAAATGCGAGGCGAAGATCAACGCCGTCCCGAATTTCATCACCGAGATCAACGGGCTCGACATTCATTTCATTCACGTGCGCTCCAAGCATGAAAATGCGCTACCGATGATCGTCACGCATGGCTGGCCCGGCTCGATCATCGAGCAGATGAAGATCATCGAGCCGCTGGCGAATCCGACGGCGCACGGCGGAACTGCGGCCGATGCCTTCCATCTCGTGATTCCGTCTCTGCCGGGCTACGGATTTTCCGGTAAGCCGACGGCGCCTGGATGGAACCCCGTCACCATTGCGAAAGCATGGGCGATGCTCATGCAACGCCCCGGCTACACGAGCTACGTGGCGCAGGGTGGCGATTGGGGCAATGCCGTTTCTGAGGTGATGGCTTTGCAGCAGCCGCCGGGGTTGCTCGGCATTCACACCAATATGGCGGCGACGGTTCCGCCCGATGTTTCGAAGGCGCTTTCCGCGGGCGGCCCGCCACCTGCTGGCCTTTCGCCGGAGGAAAAGTTCGCGTGGGATGGGCTCGCTGACTTTCATAAGAACGGGCTGGGCTACGCCAACGAGATGGCACTTCGTCCGCAGACGCTTTACGGAATCGTCGATTCGCCGGTTGGTCTTGCAGGCTGGATACTCGATCACGACATTCGCAGCTATCAGATGATTGCCCGCGTTTTCGATGGCAAGGCTGAGGGGCTGAGCCGCGATGACGTGCTCGATAACATCACGCTCTATTGGTTGACGAATACCGCGATCTCTTCGGCGCGTCTCTATTGGGACACAGCGCATAATTTGCCGCCCGGCGGCTTCTTCGACGCCAGGGGCGTGAAGCTCCCGGTCGGCGTGAGCGCGTTTGCGGAAGAAATCTATCAAGCGCCGAAGAGCTGGTCGGAGAAGGCGTATGTGAAGCTCATCTCCTACAGCAGGCATCCCAAAGGCGGGCACTTCGCGGCATGGGAACAGCCTGCGCTCTTCGTGTCCGATGTGCGCGCAACCTTCAGATCGCTCCGCAAACCAGCCTGACACGCATAGGGGCGCGCGAACAAACTGCGCGCCCTTCCCAACCGCGTCTGCGGGAAAACCTATGCCGGAAGAATCCTCATCCGAAGCTTACCCGTCGCGGCTGCGGTTTTCGTCACGGCTAAGGTCGCCGTGCAGACTTCACCCACATGGGCCACCGATGACTCGGCGATTCATCCGTTTCGCTATTACGCTTTTGACGCGGCGCTTGAGGATCTGCAGAAGCGCATTGGTAGACACGCTGGCCCGACAAAGAAACCGTCAATGACGGCTCACGGGGCGTGCCGCTCGCTAAGCTCGAGGAGATCATGCGTTATTGGAGAACGAGCTACGACTGGCGAAAGGTGGAGGCAAAGCTAAATGCGTTGCCGTAATTCGTAACGACAATTGACGGGGGTCGAATGTCACTTCATTCACGTGCGCTCGAAACCGCGCTACCGGTGGCCATCACGCATGGCTAGCCAGGCTCAGTGATCGAACAGCTCAAGATCATCGATCCGTTCTGGAGCGCTGTCCTTATGACGGCGGATGCGATTCGTGATTGGTTTAGGAAATTTCGTGCGGACAGCAACGGCGCTGTTCAGATCAACCTCGCGTCGCGGCAGAGAGCATGAAACCGCTATTGCTTGCTTCCTTTCGAACTGGGTCCGGAAGTGGCAACTGACGCTGGCAATGCCACGCCTCCCGACTTCGAAGCGCAGTGTGAAGCACTGCTTGCACTATATCCGTTGGTCATCGATCACGGGACTTTATTCCGAAAAATTCGTTGCGCGAATGAAGAGTGCCAGCATTCGGTGGTTCGCGACCGCTACCACGGTTAGAGAAGCCAAGGCCGCTGAAGCTCTTGAGTTTGCTCTTCCCGCGCAAACTCTCCATTCAGAGGCTCTGGCGATCAATCCTTAGCTCGCAGCATCTTTCGCTCGTATAACATCGCCGCTTCGCGATGGAGCCGCCGCCTTGTTGCGCGGCTTGCGCTTGGCGGCAGCTCTGTCGGAAGCAGCCCGCTCAGCCACCTTCCGGTCATCTGCCTCTTTGGCGAGCCTCAACGCCCTAAGCCGAGCCGACTTCTCCCTCTGCTCCATCTCCGCCGCTTTATATTGCGCGGCGGCGGCGTCCATGTCCTGGCGCCTGAGAAGCCTTCCGGCACCAACAGTTGATTGAGTCTTCTTCATAGCGGCGGACCTCCTGATTTCGTGCTCGTCAATTCCCCGTCTCGTCGATCAACTCGCCATCATTGGCGAGGCCAGGAGGACGTGGAAGCGGATATGCATCGCCACGATAGAGATCGCGCAAATCTTTGTGACCGTACCTTTGTTCGCCGATTTCCATATAGGTCGCCAATAGCTGCTCGGCCGACAGCTGTTCGATCGCAAATCGTATCGCTTCAGCGGCCCGGGCAAAACGCAGATAGCCGATCTTGCGCATGTAGCTGCCGGTCTTTGGAGGATAAAGCTCCGCGGAAGCTCCGTAGTTAAAGTCTTCCATTGGTCGTCCTTTGACTGGCCGTACTCAGACGCTGGTTTCAGGCCTTCTTTTTGATGCGCGCGCGCGGCTTTCGCGGGCCATGCGCAGCGACATGCGCCGCTTCGGCGGCAGCCGCCTCTTCGGCCTGCTTTGCCGCTTGTTCCTTATCTTGCGCTTCCTTGGCGAGGCGCAGCGTGCGGAGGCGGAGATTTTTCGCATTCATCTCCGCGCGCTCCTTCTCCTGTTCCTCTCTAAATGTGAGCGCTCGCTTCTCGTTTGCGGCAAATTGCTTCTGCGCTTTGGTGCGCGCGGCCGCGCGGTCGCGGATGTTCTCGCTCATCGCTGTTGTCCTTTCGATCTGACCAGCGGCTCGGCCGCGTTCCGCGGTGAGGTTGCCGTCCGACGGCTTTGAAGCTCGCTGCCAGGCACCGGCTTTCCTATCGAACGCTCGATCGCTTTGAGCAAGGGCCGCTCATGTTCGGCGCAAAACGAAACTGCGCGGCCGACATTCCCGGCGCGCGCCGTTCGCCCGATCCGATGAACATAAGTCTCCGGCACTTCGGGCAGGTCATAATTGATGACAAGGTCGATACCGCCAATGTCTATGCCCCGCGCGGCGATATCGGTTGCCACCAACACTGGTGTCTTTGCCGAGCGAAAGGCTTCAAGCGCTCGCTCGCGTTGATTTTGGCTTTTGTTGCCATGGATCGCCGCTGCCGCAAGCCTGGCCGCCGCGAGATCCTTGACCACCTTGTCCGCACCGCGCTTGGTGCGCGTGAAGACGAGCGATCGCCGGTCGACATGTTGGGTTAAGAGATTTGCCAGATGCTGCCGCTTTGCACTCGCATCGATAAACACGACGCTCTGGTCGATTGCGTCCGGCGGCCTTGCAGAGGGGGACACCGAGATCGTCGTCGGCGTGGCGAGCAGCTCGTCCGCGAGGTGGCGGATTGCGCCCGGCATGGTCGCCGAGAACATCAATGTTTGGCGATCAAGCGGAAGAGCCTTCACGATGCGCCGCACCGCTGGAATGAATCCGAGATCGAGCATGTGATCCGCTTCGTCGAGCACGAGCATGCTCACCTGAGTGAGAGTCAGAGTGCGCCGCTCCATATGATCCAAGAGCCGGCCGGGGGTTGCGACGATGATGTCGGCGCCTTTCCCGAGCTCCTTCATCTGCTTGTCGAATGAGGCGCCGCCATAGATAGCGTGGACGCGAAGGCCCGTGTGTGCGCCGTAGGCCTTGAAGCTTGCGGCGATTTGCGCGGCGAGCTCTCGCGTCGGACAGAGCACCAGCGCGCGGCATGAGCCGGGCCGATTGGCCTTCACTTCGCCGGAATAGAGGCGATGCAGAATCGGGAGCGCGAATGCGGCTGTCTTGCCGGTGCCTGTTGCAGCAATGCCAAGGACATCGCCACCCGCGAGCACCGCAGGGATTGCTTTGAGTTGAATGGGCGTTGCTGAAACATAGCCCTTGGCCTCAATTGCGCGCGCGATCGGCGCCGCAAGGCCGAGTGTTGAAAACTGAGACAATAGAGTACTTTCTTAGTGGTCCGCGGCCGGCACATTGGCCAGACTCGGCGGATCCGGAACCGCGCAGCGTGATGGCGAGGTTGCAGGAGAAACGGGGCGAAACCCAAAAACGGCTTGATTAGGCCAATTTCACGCGGTTGCGATTGCCGCGCCGCACATACGGCTGACTACATATGGGCGCTCAAGGTGAAAAAAGCAACAATTAATCGGCCGCCGCCTCAATCGAGAGCAATTGCGTCCATCGCTTTGCGTGTGAGCCCAATGCGAGGGTCGTTCCGGATAGTAATCGCCTAAGCGCCATATTACTTGCGTTCAAGCTCCGCTACGAGGCTCACGGGATCGATGTTCATCCGCTCCATCCGCCGGAGGATTTCGGGCCACTCTTCATTGAGAAATCGCTCGCGCTCATAACGAAGCAACTTTGCGCGCGCACCGTTGCG
>JBAQHC010000466.1:0-3119 GCA_049288095.1 Alphaproteobacteria bacterium
GTCCACAACGTTGTGCCGTCACCCCCACCCGAAAATTCGCTCACGAATTTTCGGCCTCCCCACAAGGGGGAGGCTGGTCTAAATAGAACCATGACGGGTCCCATTCACGTTATCGGCGGTGGATTAGCGGGCAGCGAGGCCGCGTGGCAAATCGCGCGCGCGGGGCTTCCTTGCGTGCTGCACGAGATGCGGCCCGTGCGCATGACCGAAGCGCACAAAACGCAAGGCCTCGCCGAGCTTGTGTGCTCGAACTCGTTTCGCTCCGATGATTGGGCGACCAATGCCGTCGGCCTTCTCCACGCCGAGATGCGGCGCGCCGGCTCGCTTATTCTTGCCTCGGCCGATGCGCATCAGGTTCCCGCAGGTGGCGCCCTCGCCGTCGACCGCGAGGGATTTTCCGCTGCCGTCAGCGCGGCGATCGAAGCCGAGCCCTTGATCATCGTGGCACGCGGGGAAATCGCGGGTCTGCCGCCGGAGGATTGGGGCAATGTGATCATTGCAACGGGGCCGCTCACCTCGCCTGGGCTCGCAAGCGCCATTCAGTCGCTTACAGGCGAAGACGCCCTCGCCTTTTTCGATGCGATTGCGCCGATCGTGCACAAAGACTCGATCGACATGAGCAAGGCGTGGTTTCAATCGCGCTATGACAAATCCGGCCCAGGCGGCGACGGCGCGGATTACATCAATTGCCCGCTCGATGAGGCGCAATACAAAGCGTTCATCGCGGCGCTGTTGGCGGGCGAGAAGACTGAATTCAAAGAATTCGAGAAGACGCCTTATTTCGAGGGCTGCTTGCCGATCGAAGTAATGGCCGAGCGCGGCGCCGAGACCTTGCGCTTTGGGCCGATGAAACCCGTGGGCCTTACCAATCCGCACGCACCGGATGTAAAGCCATACGCCGTTGTGCAGCTGCGCCAAGACAATGCGCTCGGCACGCTCTACAACATGGTCGGCTTTCAGACCAAGCTGCGGCACGGCGAGCAGACGCGCGTTTTCCGTATGATCCCAGGCTTAGAGAAAGCACAGTTTGCGCGGCTCGGCGGCCTTCACCGCAACACATTCATCAACAGCCCGCGGTTGCTCGATGGCGCGCTGCGCTTGAAAGCTATGCCGCGCCTACGCTTTGCCGGCCAAGTCACCGGCGTTGAAGGCTATGTGGAGTCTGCGGCGATCGGTTTGCTTGCCGGGCGCTTTGCCGCTGCCGATGTCCGAGGTGGGGAGATTTCGCCGCCGCCAGCAACAACCGCACTTGGCGCATTGCTCCGGCACATCACGCAAGGCGCGGATGCGAAAACTTTTCAGCCGATGAATGTCAATTTCGGCCTCTTCCCACCGCTCTAAGAGAAAGTGCGTGCGCGTGGCAAGGAAAAGGGACGCGCGCGTAAGACCGCGATGTCGGAGCGGGCGCTGCGTGACCTCGATCAGTGGTTGGACGTGAAAGCCCAAGCCGCCGAGTAATCACTTCTTCATCGCGAGCGCGAACTCCATATAGATCGCCTCTTCGTCCTTCACTTTTTGGACAGCGAGCGGGACTCGCGTGATCCGACTGCCGGTGACGACGATCTCCGGCGGAGCGTTCACCGGTACGCTATAAATCCCGACTCGACTCGCAAGCCGGCTATACGCACTCTCAGCGGCTTCGCGATCTTCGATTCCGAGAATGCCGTCGAGGGTGAGCCCGTTTGCCTCAGCGTAAAGCAACGCTTTGGCTTTAGCGTCTTCGATGGCCCTTCGCCGGGCTTCATCTTTTAGAGAGGGTTCATCGCGAACATCGAAATTCGTGTCGTCGATGCGATCCACACCGAGCTTTGCGAGAGCGCCAAGGATAATACCGAGACGATCGAAACCACTTACTTCGATCGACAATACGTGACTGGACTCGTATCCATGGCAGATATCTCTTCCGGCGGAATCGTAGCCGCATTTCGGTTTCACGCCAAAACTGTGGGCATGAACCGACTCCGGATTTACTCCGAAATCTTTGAGGCCCTTTGTGACTGCCTCAACGCGCCGTGAGGACTCCGCAACGGCCGTGTCGACCGTATCCGCATCGGCAGATATTTCGGCTCTTATTGTTGCAAATTCCGGGTCCCGCTCAACTGAGCCGATGCCTTGAACCAAAACTGTCTTGGGTTGGCCGCAGGCCGCGAGGCACAGCGCGGCAATCGCAAATGCAAAATGCTTCATTTTCCCCTCCCCATGGCGGGAAGAGTTTAGCACATTCGAAAGTGGCTGAAGCTCGCGGCTCGCTAGTAAAGCTTGGGCTCGATGCTCGCGGTGACGCCTTCGCCATTGGACATCGCAACGATGGCATCGCGCGTCATGGATGCGAGGACGGTGTGCGCCTGCGGATCGTACCAAACCTGATCGGCCTGAAGCGCAACAATTTTGCCGCCGACAGCAACTTGAAGCACACGCGCATGTCCGTTCGAGGCAAGCTCAATCTTTTGAACACGGCCAACAGCCTGTCCATCCCGGCTCTTTACCGGAAGCGATTGCAACACCCGCGCCGGCACGGCATCAGCCGTATCGGGCTCCGGCACAAGCGCGCCCTCACTCGGAGGCAGCGCGCCGCTATCAGCATCCTGCGCGATGTTGCGCTGCGCATAGTGGCGTTCGGATACCGTCAGGGGCTTTGCAAGCTCCGCGGTATATGCGCTTCCGCCAAGTGCCAGAAGGATCGCACTGGCGAAGACAATCGAACCGAGTGTTTTACGCTGCATCTCGCTCTCCAAATCGGCAGAGACAACAACAGAAGCGCATTTGCGCGCTTAAGGTTTCCGGCGCCCGAATTTGTTCCAGCGCTTTAAGTGGGAACCCGTGAGTTCCATTCAAGGAGCATCAGCTCACAAGGCGCGCATTCTGTGGCCGAATGTGGCAGAAGGCAGACAATTCAGAGGTCATTGTGGAGACCGTCACAGGAACTCACAGCTTTTTTCGCAAAGTTCCCTGATGAACGTCCGCCGGCGGAACAGTACGCGGCCGGCGGACGCCTCCTATGATCGCCAAGCAGTTACGGGAAAACAGCTTCTAGCGTGTCTGCTTTTGCGCAGCCGCCAGTGAATCAATCTCGGCTTGGCTCAACGACGAGACGACCAGTTTGTTGCTTTGGTCGAATG
>JBAQHC010000467.1:0-4252 GCA_049288095.1 Alphaproteobacteria bacterium
CCCTCACCCTGACCCTCTCCCACAAGGGGAGAGGGGATTGTCGAGAGGGTGAGTGATGGCAGGCGAGAAAACGGCGGGCGCGCTTATCATCGGCGATGAGATTCTCTCGGGCCGTACCAAGGACATCAACTTCAACACCATCGCGCTCTACTGCGAGGAGATCGGCCTTGCGCTCAAAGAGGCGCGCACGGTGGGCGACAGCGAAGCCGCGATCATCGAAGCGGTGAATGCGCTGCGTGCGCGCTACGATTATGTCTTCACCACCGGCGGCATCGGCCCCACGCATGACGACATCACGGCGGAGTCGATCGCCAAGGCGTTCGGCGTGCCGCTGATTTATCACCCCGAAGCGATGGCGCAGCTCAAGCAGCAATTGGGCGAGCGGTTCAATGAATCGCGCGCGCGCATGGCGCGCACGCCGGAAGGCGCGGTGTTGATCGACAATCCAGTTTCCGTCGGGCCCGGCTTCATGACCGGCAATGTCATCACCATGGCGGGCATCCCGCGCGTGATGGCGGCGATGCTGGAAAGCGCGCGGCCCTTCATCACCGGCGGCCCTAAAGTTTTGACCGAGGTGATTCAAACGAGCGTGCCGGAGGGCGAGATCGCCGCGCCGCTCGGCGAGATTCAAAAGCGCTTTCCCGGCGTCTCGATCGGCTCTTATCCCGGCATGCGCGATGGGCGCATCGCCAACCGCATTGTCCTGCGCTCAACCGACGCCGCCTTGCTGGCCGAGGCTAAGACCGCCGTCGAAGCAATCGCTTGACGCGTGTGATCAGCTCTAAAGACCGGCGTGCAAACACCGAGATTCGGGTGTTTATGACTCACTAATGTTGATTACTCTATATTGGAGGGCGACGGCTGACTTCAAGTATCAGCGAAGAATTCAACGGCCCAAAAAGCGGAGATCATGTCAATGAGTACAACAATCCTCATTACGGATTTCACGGAAATGCATGGCAGACACTTTTGTGTCGCTGGGTGGGACGCTGCGACTAAGAAGATGGTTCGCCCTCTTCCCGACGGGCAAAATTGGCCTGAGGCTTTGGTCGCTCGTTTTCAACTACGGGCTGGCATGTCTATGAGCTTTGAACCGACAGGCAAGTCAGCGTTAGGTACGTTTCCCCACACTACTGAGGACCTGGCAGTTTCGGCCAGCCGGCTAGCGATTGTCCCGGGCCCAGCGCCGACATGGTTTGGCAATGGTGCGCCGGTGGTCGCGAATACTCTTATGTCGGCTTTCGAAAATTCGATCGAAAAGAAGAGCGTCTGGAACGGCGTGATTCAGCGTCCATATGTCCCAGAGGGAACGAAGACAAGGTCGCTAAGCGCGCTGAACATTCCGCATCATGCTTTGAAATTTGTCCCGAATCACTTTGATGAAAAGAAGCTGAGGGCTATAATAAATGACGGTTTCGCGAGGTATGACGTGCCGGTTGTGAGTCATGAGCTATGTGAGCGTTATCGAGCTTCCGGTATCGAAGGACTCGCGAAGGTTATGCCTTCTACCGGCAGGCTTCACGTTAGAATAGGCCTAGCGAGAGCGTTCGATGGGCAGCCCCAGAGATGCTTTATAATGCTGAACGGCGTTAATTGGTAACAGCCAGAGATGACGTCAGAAATTATGAATCGTGAAGTATTTTCGATTGGCCACTCGAACCACTTGATTGAGGTTTTTGTGGCGCTGCTGCAGGGCAATGAAATATCTGCGATTGCGGACATCCGATCCGTGCCCACGTCAAAGTACGCCGAACACTTTAATTCAGCAGAATTGGCTTCGGAGCTTCACAAGAACAAGATTGAGTACGTGTACCTGGGTGCGGAACTCGGCGGTCGGCCTTCAGCCGTCGATCTCTTCACCGACGGGATCGCTGACTACGAAAAAATGGCAAAGGCGTCGAAGTTCAGAAAAGGCATCGATCGCGTAATCAAAGGAGCAGATCGGTATCGCATCGCACTCATGTGCTCAGAACGGGATCCAATGGACTGTCATCGTTTCTTGCTCGTTGCTCGCGTGTTGGCCGAACACGGACTGATAGTCAAACACATACTCCCGGGCGGAGGCGTTTTGAGTCAGGCAGACATGGAGGAACATCTTCTCAGTTGGGCCGGCGCCGGAGAAAACGACTTCTTTCTTTCTCGGGCCGAGCGGCTGAATCTCGCATACAGGAAGCGCTCTACCAGAGTTGCTTATGCGGAGATGCATCCTGCAGAGGGTCCCTCCGTCGCGGCGGAGTGAGAACATTGAGTCAAGTAAACGTCTCGACAATCGGCTTCACCCAAATCAGCGCCGAAGACTTCTTCGACCGGCTGGAAAAGGCGCATATTCGGAAGGTTATCGACGTTCGGTTACGCAATACATCGCAGCTCTCAGGCTTCGCCAAGGCGAAGGATCTCAAATATTTCCTCGATCGGATCGGACACATCGAATATGTGCATGAGCCGTTGCTCGCGCCCACCGATGAAATGCTAACTGCATACAAGAAACACGGAGGCGACTGGCCCGCTTACGAGCAGAAATTTCTGAAGCTCATGAGTGAGCGCCAGATCGAGCGCGCGGTCAAACGGGAAAGCTTTCAAGACGCATGCCTACTCTGTTCCGAAGCGGAACCTCATCATTGTCACCGACGGTTGGTGTGTGACTACCTGAATGACAAGTGGTCGGGAGCACTTAGGGTCAAACATCTTTGACCGCCTAAGGCTCGATGTCGGCCCAGGAATAGACTTCGGCGTTGAGGCGCGAGACAGACTCCGGCTTATCGAACCCTGCAAGCTCGCTATTCACCTGATAGCCTTTCAGGCTCAGCACATAACTGAGCATGCGATAAGAGGCGCGGAAGTGCGAAAGATCTTCCGGCACTTGCGGCACCGGCACGCCGGGCAGCGCGCTCACCAATTCATCATGCAGATAAATCGCATCGAAATACATGATGCCCCAGCGGCCCTCGCGCTTCTCGATGCGATAGAGGAAGAGCGCATAAGATTGCAGGCGCACCTCCGTGTTGCCGAGCTTTTCCGGAATGTCGATGATCGCGGAGGCGCTCGCGACCGCGCGCCCGCCTTTGATGCGCACGAGCGGCGGGCCCATCCGGTGTTGCGCGAGCATGCCGCGCCGCGCCATCTCGATCGAGGCATCGACGAACTCATCGCCCGTTCCCGAAAACCACGAGAGGCGCACGCGCGAGCCGGGATGATAGCAGCTGCGCATGCGCTGCCAGCGGCCAAGATCGCGGCTTTCGCGCTCGAGCAGAACGAGCTGCGAGAGCGTCGAGACATCTGCGGCATGAAGCACGTTTGGCGGTATGGCGGGCGATCCCATCAGCTGCCTCTGAGCCAAATTTCGATGTGGCCGGGCGCGGGCGGGGAGTCTGCCGCGCTGCCGTCCGTCACTTGATAACCGCGGTGGCGGCCTTTGGAATCCTTGAGCGCGGTTGCGACCTCTTTCACTTTCGCGGCACCCGCTTTGTCATGCGCGTGGAAGAATTTGATCTCATTGGCATCAACGGGCTGATCGAGCGATGCCGTCTCGACATCAGCAAAGCCTTTGGCGCGCAGCGCCGCGGCGAGGACGCGCGCGGTGGCGGCAGCATTCGCCGAGGCCGAGGCGTAGCTGATCGTGATCGCGGTCGCGCCGCCCGTCGATTGCGTCTCGCCTTGCGCGGGCGCTGATGCTGTTGGCGCTGGTGCCGAAGCGCTCGGGGTTTCGCTTGATTGCGTGGGCGCTGTCGCTTGATCCGGCGCGGGTGATGGCGCAGGCGCGGGCGGCGTTGCGTTTGTTTCCGCTGGCGTGATTGTGCTCGCGCTTGGCGCGCCCGGGTTCGGTGCCGTTGCGTTCGCGCTCGATGCGCTGGCGGCATCCGGCACTAATATCTGCGACTGCGCATTCGGCGCGGGCTGCGCGGGCGCCGGTGTCTGGGTTGCTTGCTGCGTCGGCTGAGCAGGTGGTGATGTTTGGACCGGTGCGGTTGTCGGAGCCGGTGCAGCAATCTGCGCTTGCGCATTGGGCTGCGGCGCTGATGCACTTGATTGCGGTGGAGCCGGCTTCTGCTGCGCCGTTGTTTGCTTATCAGTCTTCGCGCTCTTGTCGTTTTTGTTGGCGTTGTTCTGCGTGGGCGTAGTTGTCTGCGCCGCTCTCACGGGCCGCTCGACCGGCAAGGCGGGCGGCGGGCCCATATTCGCCGCCGAGGCGTCGGCTTGCAGCGCTGCTGCTTGTGGAACGGGCGCGGGAGCAGGCGCGCTCGCAATGATTGGG
>JBAQHC010000468.1:0-8307 GCA_049288095.1 Alphaproteobacteria bacterium
GCTGATCGCCATTGCAGGACCGAAGCCAACGCGCCGGACGAGCGGCTGGGTGAGCGCCGCGCCGATTAACCCGGAAATGCCGCCGCATGAAATAATGATACCGACTACAGCGGGCGGAAGGTGCAAAACCCGCAGCACGAAAAGCTGATAGAGTGCATAGAAGAAACCCCACGAGATCTGCAAGATCGAGCTTGTGACGAATGCGGATTTGAGCGGCGGCGAAGTCATAACCGCGCGCCAACCGACTCCGAGATCGGCGATGAGCTTTGAAAAATCGTTGGGCGTGTGAGCTTCCGCGGCCGGCGCCTCGACCACGTCTTCGATGCGGCCTATCCAATACGCAGACCAAAGATAAGTCGCGACGTTGAAGATGATCGCGAATGGGGCCGTCAAGAACTGGATGAGCACGCCGCCGAGGCCGGGCCCCACGAACTCCGCCACCGACCCCGTCATTTGCAGCTTCGAGTTTCCTTCGAGCAGCTGATCGCGCCCGACAACGCGCGGCAGAAACGCAACGTCCGCATTCTGGAACAGCGCGGTCGCGGCGCCGGCAACGCCCGCGCAAACGAACAACAGCCAAATGTGCAAAGCTCCCAGCCACGCCGCAATCGGGATGAGAAGAAGAAGTGCCGCGCGCACAAGATCGAGCGCCACCATGAGGCGCCGCTTTTTTGACCGCTCGACAAAGCCGCCGCCGAAGAGCCCGGCAATCGCGACCGGCACGAGTCCCGCCGCCGAAAGCAGTCCGATCAGCGATTCCGGTGAATTGAGCGTGATGATCGCGATCATCGGCATCGCCGTGCGCGTTATGCGCCCGCCGAACGCGCTTAAGCTTTGCGCCGCCCATAATTTGCGGAAATTGGCGTGGCGCCAAAGCCCGGTGAATCGTTCCGAAAGCGACATCTGAATTTCGAGCCCGGCCCCGCCTTTAAAGGTGCGCCATCCCCGATATAATCGCGCCGAACGCAAGAGAAGAATGATGAGCGAAACAACTATCAGGCTGGCAAGACGCGGCGAAGCTGACCGCATCGCCGATATTGAGCTCGGCGCGATGAAAAAGTTCGACACGCTGCCGAGCTTCACTACCCGATTTGCTGGCTACGTCGCGCGGCCCGAAAAATTCAAGCCATTTATCGAGGAGCGCAGCGCATTCGTTGCAGTCAACGAATGGGATTGGCCGATAGGCTTTTCGCTTGTCGAGGAAATGGATGGTGAGGCCTATCTCGCCGAACTCGATGTCGATTTCGATTATCAAGGCCAGGGGCTTGGGCGCCGCCTCATTGCCGCTGCGTGCGATTGGGCGCGGCGTGCAGGCTTCACGAGCATGCTTTTGTCGACCTTCAGGGATGTTCCATGGAACGCCCCGTACTATGCGCGGCAAGGCTTTGTCATTTTGAATGCAAATGAGCTTTCAAAGCCGGGCATCAAGCGACAACGCGAGCATGAAGCGGAATTTCTCGACCTAGAAACGCGCGTCTTCATGCGCAAGCTGCTGTAAGACAAAAGACCTCTCCCTCGGGGAGAGGGAACATTGCTTTCGCGCCGCGAATTCAAGTCGGGCGCTTGCAATCCAATCCAGCTTTGGAAAGTTCGCGCGGCATTCCGCCCGCAATCCAGATGAAGAACATTCGGAAATCGCTGACGAGCGACCAGAGCGGATAACGAAACGTCGCGGGCTTGTTCTTCTCGACGAAGAAGTGCGCAACCCACGCTGGACCATAACCGGCAAGCGGCAAAATGAAGAGCCAAGCCCACTGCCCGCTCATAATCGCGAGCGCCGCGCACGACAACACGAGGCCCGTGCCGAAATAATGGATCGCGCGCGTGCCGGGCCTTGCGTGCTCACGGAGATAATAGGGCCAGAACTCGCGATATATTCTTATTCGCTGGCTCATCTGCCCGGCTCGCGTTGCATCGCGCGAGTATAACTGAAACCCGATTCGGCGCGCGACCTGAGTTCGCCCGCCGAATCTTTGAGGTCATGCCGTTTGCTTGCTCAGAAGCGCAACGGACTTTTCGAGGCGAACAAGCGGGTCGAGCGTTTCAAGTACATCCTGCTTGTCCGGTACTGTTCCGGGTGAATAAAGCGCAATGACATCGGCAAGAGCGCCAGGCTGTGTGATCTTTTCGACGCGAGCGATCAGCCGCGCGACCTCGGCAAGATCGAGCCGCATGAGCGCAAACCAATTCGGCGTTGAGAGATTTTTTATTGTGGCGTCTGAGACCAAGCGAGAGAACGCACGAAATGCCTCGATGGCTGAACTCACTTGCTCCGCCGCCTGACCTGCCTGGTCTGGCTCTCGAATGGGCTCCACTTGCGCTTTCAATCGGCCATCATCTTCACCAATGTCGATAAGCCGCGCGCGCTGGCGCCCGTGTAGCATCAGTTTGTATGTACCGCCACGTTCATTCGGCGGTACTTCAATCGTCTCAATGACATCGGCGATTACGCCGACATCGTAGACCGCATCTCGCGACGGACTGTCGTCCGTGGAGTTTTTCTGTGCGATGAGGAAGACTTCAAATCCGCCGCGCCCGGCTTCTAGGACGGCCTGCTTGGACGTCTCGCGCCCGATGAAGACCGGCGCTGTCATCTTGGGAAAGAGCACGAAATCCCGGCTCGGAATCAGCGGCCCCGACCACTGCTCAGCGGCCGGCCGAGACTCAGGTCGTGCCGCGTGCCGTGAGCTTTCGATCAGCGCCGAAAGCACATTCCAGTCTTTGGCGCCAAGAACGCGCGCCATGACTTCGAGAGACTCAGTGTGGCTGAGTGTCAGACCTTTGGGTGTGAGCGTTGAGCGCAGCGTTTGCGCCATAGCTTTAGCGTCGCGAAAATCGCGCATGTGTCACCTTCGCTTGGCGGACGAGAATATCAGGTGCTTGCGTTGCTGACCCATCCGCGAAGAGCAAAGGGCCAATTTTAAAATCGCGATACGTTTGCCATACCCAAGGGGCGCAAGCAGCGGGCCGTATCGGGCCTTCCGGAATCTTTGGCGCGCTCGCCGCGCGCCGTCAAGTGCAAATGAACAGCGCCATTGCGACCCGACGTTGAGCCAGGGGAAGCGAGCCTCGATCAGACGCACGCGCGCCTCAGCGCGGCGCGCGCCAGAAGGCGCGTCGAATCGAGCGTTGGGAGCGCTGAATTCGCATCATCGATGACCAAAGGGATTTCAGTGCAGCCTAGAACCACGGAGTCACAACCCGAGCTCTTCAGCGCCACAATTGCGCGCTGAATGGTTTCAACCGATTGCGGCTTGAATATCCCGCGCGTCAGCTCCTCGAAAATGATGCAGTTCACTTCCTCGCGCGCGGCGGCTTCCGGCCGAACATAATCAAGGCCATATGCAGCCAGCGCCGATGGATAGATCTCGCTTTCAACGAGCGACCGCGTGCCCAAGATGCCGACGCGCCTGAAGCTTCTTTGTTTTGCATGTTCCGCAGTAACTTCGCCAATATGCAGAAACGGAATCGGCGCACGGCCGGCGATAAGCGGGAAAGCCTGATGGACCGTGTTTGCCGGACACACGAAAAAATCGGCGCCGGCTTTGGCGAGCTTGCCGGCGGAGGTAAGGATGAGATCGGCAACACGTTGCCAGTCTCCCGCCGTAAGGCATGTCATAAATTCGGCGAGCGAGTGATTGTGCAGCGACACCTCAGGATGCGCGCGGCCACCAAGTAGAAATGCGCCCTCCTCGCAGATCGTGCGATAGCAAAGAGCGGCGCCTTCCGCTGTGCAGCCGACAATGCCGATGTGAAGGGGCATAGGCTATTTTATGGCAACCGTCAGGTTCACGCGAGGCCGTTGCGGCCGATGGCCAGATATTTCTCCTGACGCTTGGTGCGGAGCACCTTGGGCGCAAGCGTTTTCAATTCTCCGAGCCATTTGGCAATCCGCTCGCCTGCAGCTTTAACGACGGAGCCCGGATCGCGATGCGCGCCGCCCGTCGGTTCGGGCACGATCTCGTCGATGATGCCGAACGAAAGCAAATCTTGCGCGGTGATCTTGAGCGCGGCTGCTGCTTCCTGCGCCTTGGTCGAATCGCGCCAGAGAATCGAAGCGCAGGCCTCGGGCGATGCAACCGTGTAGATCGAATGCTCGAGCATCAAAACTTTATCGGCCGCAGCAATGCCAATGGCGCCGCCGGATCCGCCCTCGCCGATAATCACCGAAACCATCGGTACGCCGAGCGACAGTGAGCGATCGGTCGAGCGCGCAATCGCCTCGGCGACGCTGCGCTCTTCAGATGAAACGCCGGGATAGGCGCCTGCGGTATCGACGAGCGTGATCACCGGAATGCCGAAATTCTCCGCCATGTCCATGAGCCGCACGGCCTTGCGATAGCCTTCGGGCTTGGCCATGCCGAAATTATGCTTGACGCGCGATTGGGTGTCGGAGCCCTTTTCGTGGCCGATGATCATCACGGTCTCGCCCTTGAACCGGCCGAGCCCACCCATGATCGCCGCATCTTCGCCGAACGCACGGTCGCCCGCGAGCGGGGTGAAGTCTTCGATCAGGCCGCGTGCATAATCGGTGAAGTGCGGCCGGCTCGGATGGCGCGCGACTTGCGCTTTCTGCCACGGCGTCAGCCTGGAATAAATGTCGCGAACGATCTCCGCCGCTTTGTCTTCGAGCCGCGCGATCTCGGATTCGAGCGACACCTCGGCGCCCTCCGCCGAGAGCTGCCGTAGCTCCTCGACTTTGCCTTCAAGCTCCGCCACAGGCTTTTCGAAATCGAGATAGGTATGCATGAAGGTAGGAAAAGCCCGACGCCGCCGGCAAACACACCCCCGCCCCAGAGGGCGGCCCATGGGCGGCATGCCACAATCCGCCCTCGCGCCGCAAGCCTAGCGCGGCAGTGCTTCCTCCCCCGTTTACGGTCCAATGATCCGGTCCCTCCCCCTCTGGGGGAGGTTAGGAGGGGGATTGGTGAGCGTTACAGCCGATCCCTCCCCTATCGCCTCCCAGAGGGAGGGGGACCAAATTCGGAGCCACTTTAGCCGCGCTCGATCTGGCGCATTTTGGCGACGATCACCTCGGCCTGGCGCACCGAAGCGCGGTCAACAAGGCCGCCTTTATAGGTGACGGCGCCCGCCCCTTTGGCCTCCGCCTCGGCCATTGCCGCAAGGATGCCTTGCGCGCGCTCCACCTGAGCCGCCGCCGGGGTGAAGATCTCATTCGCCAGCTCGATCTGGCTCGGATGGATCGCCCACTTGCCTTCGCAGCCCATCACCGCGGCACGAAGCGCCTGCGCCTTGAACCCGTCGGCATCGGAGAAATCGCCGAACGGTCCGTCGATCGGCGTGAGGCCATGGGCGCGCGCCGCCGCCGCCATGCGCATCAGCGGGTAGTTCCACACATCGCCCCAGTGCCGCGCGCGCATGCCCGTCTCGTCAGGATCGGTGAGCACCTGATAATCGCGTTGCGCGCCGCCGATCGATGTCGTGCGCATGCCCATCGAGGCCGCGAAATCCGCTGGCCCGAAATGCACGCTCTGCATGCGCGGTGAACCGGCGCAAATCTCGTTGATGAACTCGATGCCCGCGGCGGTCTCGATGATCACTTCGAGCCCGACCTGCTTTTTCAGTTTCGCAAATTCGGAGGCTTGCGTGATCAGCATGTCAATCGCGTAGACATCGGCGCCGCGCCCCGCTTTCGGAATCAAGATCGCATCGAGCCGGCTGCCGCCCTCCTCGATGATCTCGATCACATCGCGATAGCACCAATGCGTATCGAGGCCGTTGATCCGTACCGTGACGAAGGCGTTTCTGAAGTCGACTTCGTTGAGCGCCTTGACGATATTGCGCCGCGCCTGAGGTTTGTCCGCGGGCGCGACCGAGTCCTCGAGATCAAGGCAGACGCAGTCCGGCACGGCGCGCGAAAAGACTTTCGTGAAGAGATCCGGCTTAGAGCCGGGCACGAACAGTTTGGAGCGATAGAGGCGGTCGAAATTGCGGGGAACTTGGGTGAAGCTCATCTTGGCCTCCTGGCGCAAATCAGAGAGGAAGGGCGAAGTAAACCACATCCGGCTCCGGATTTGTGTTGTAAGGCGCGGTTTCTTTGAAACCGAGGCCGCGATAAAGCGCCGTTGCCGGCTTGAGCCGCTCCAAGCTGTCGAGCTTCATCTCGGCGAAGCCGCGCGCCTTTGCCGCTTCGATCACGGCAAGAGCAAGCGCCCGGCCGACGCCAAGCCCACGCGCCGAAGGATCAACGAACATGCGTTTCATTTCACATGTGTTCTGATCAAGCCGCTTGAGACAGATGCAACCGATCATGGCTCCATCGCGCTTGGCGCCGAGCACAAGCTCATAGGTCGCGGGGAAGACGCGCATCTCCTCCATGAAACGCTGGAAGCGCAAATCGATATCCAAGATACGATTGTATTGAAGGATCAGCGCCTTGATGGCGGCGATGTCTTCCGCGCTTTCCGCCGGTGCGATCGTGAATTTGGTTTCGGTCATTTCACCTAACTACAAGTTCGACGAGATGAACTGAAGCGGATGAGACACACAATTCCCTCCCCCTCCGTGGGGAGGGATAGGGTGGGGGAGCGCTCTGAATCCCCCACCCGGATCGCTTGGCGATCCGACCTCCCCACAAGGGGAGGTGAATGCAATCGGCGTTAGCCCGTGCGGGTGCGGCGGGCGAGCGGGTGATGGCGCTCAACAGTTTCCTTGAGACGCTCATCCATCACATGCGTGTAGATTTCGGTCGTCGCGATGTCAGCGTGGCCGAGCAGAGTTTGCACGGCGCGCAAATCGGCGCCGCCTTCGAGAAGGTGCGTGGCGAAGGCGTGACGCAACACATGCGGCGACAATCGCTTGGTCGAAATGCCCGCCCGCGCACCAAGCCCCTTCAGCAATTGATCGAGCCGCTGGCGCGTGAGATGCCCAAGCCTGCCTCGGGAACAGAACAGGTATTTTTCGGCACCCGGCATCTCGGGCAAGAATTTCTCGCGCACCGCTAAATAGCGATCGAGCGCGCCTTTGGCGCGCGCACCCATCGGCACCATCCGCGTCTTGCCGCCCTTGCCTTTGACGATGAAATGATCTTGCGCGGCTTGAGCGGCGGCGAGCGGCAACGAGCACAGCTCGCTTGCGCGCAGGCCGCTGGCATAAAGAAGCTCGATCAAACAATTGAGCCGCACGGCTTCCGGATCGCCCTTTTCCGCCTCGGCTTCGGCGAGTGCGATCATGTTCGCCACTTCGGCTGCGCTCAAAGTCTTTGGCAAAGGGCGGCCGCGCTTCGGCCCCTCGATGAAAGCGCACGGATTCTCCTCGATCTCCTTCTCACTGACGAGAAAGCCGAAGAATTGCCGGAGCGCCGAAAGCCGCCGCGCCGCACTTGTGGCCTTGAGGCCGCGCTTCTCGATGTCGGTGAGATAGGCGCGCACGGCCTCGGGCCCCGCCCGGCCCGCGTTCTGCTTGCGCGCTTTGAGGAAGGCGAGAAAGTCCTTGAGGTCGCGCGCATAAGCCAGGCGCGAATTGCCCGCGAGCCCGCGCTCGGCCGCGATCATGTCGAGAAACGCATCGAGCCGCGCGACATCGGATGTGGCAATGCTATGGTCAGCCATGGGGCGTGAGTTCAATCTTGAGTAGTGAACGAGACGTTAAAGCATGACACTCACCATCCGCCATGCCACGCCTGAAGACGCGCAATTTCTCGGCTGGGTGTGCGTGGCCGCGCCGCGCAGCCATTTGAGGACGGGCTGGTTCGAGACCGTGCTTCGGCGCGACGAGGCGTTTTGCCTCAAGTTCGCCGCGCGCCTCACCATCGCGAAACCGCGCTCCTGGTGGCACTACTCGCTGTTTCTGATTGCCGAGGTGGATGGCCAGCCGGCGGCGGCGCTTTGCGGATTTGGCGATGAAAGCGTCTACATGGCCTCGAGCGATGCGATGGCCGAAGCCGCCGACGCGATGGGCATTCCCAAAGAAGAGCAAGCGCAGTTTTGGCCGCGTGGCGCTTACGTTATTTCTCCCGCAACGAGCGAGCATGGCGCGTGGACGATCGAGAATGTCGCCACCAAGCCGGAATTTCGCGGGCGCGGGATCGTTGGAAGGCTCTTGGAGGGGGAACTGAATGAGGCGCGCGCAGCAGGATTCAAGCGCGCGCAAGTCAGCTTCTTCATGGGCAATGACGCCGCTGAGCACGCTTATGCGAAGGCCGGCTTCAGCTTCGCCGAGGAAAAGACCGCACCCGATTTCGAGGCCGTCACCGGCGTTCCCGGCATCAAACGTTTCGCCCGCGATGTCTAATGCAGAGTACAAGCGTCCAAAATCTAATCCCCCCTCCCCTTGCGGGAGGGGGTA
>JBAQHC010000469.1:0-4623 GCA_049288095.1 Alphaproteobacteria bacterium
TTAGCTCGCGCCCGGTTGCCAAAGCAGAAGAGGGGATCAGGCTCGACCGCTGGTTCAAGCGCCACTATCCAGCGGTTTCGCATGGCCGCCTCGAGAAGCTCTTGCGAACCGGCCAGATCCGCATCGACGGTGCGCGCGCCAAGTCCAATGACAGGCTTAAGCCGGGCCAAATCATCCGCGTACCGCCGATCGAGCCAGATACGGCGCGGCCGGAGAAACAAGCGGCGCCGATCTCTGACAGGGACGCGCGCTTTGTGCGCTCGCTTGTGTTGCGCACGGAGCCTGGCTTCCTCGTCCTCAACAAGCCGGCGGGCCTTGCCGTACAAGGCGGCAGCAAGACCACCCGCCATCTCGATGCGCTTCTGCCTGCGCTTGCCGGGAGGGGCGAGGAGCGTCCGCGACTGGTGCATCGGCTCGACCGTGACACGAGCGGCGCAATCGTCATTGCACGCAGCGCAGCGTCGGCTGCCGAGCTTGCTGCATTGTTCCGCACCAAGGCGGTTACGAAAATCTATTGGGCGCTTGTCCACGGCGTGCCTTCCCCGCGCGCGGGGACAATCGATGTCGCGCTCGCGAAGCAAGGCGGGCGGGGCAATGAGCGTATGGAGCCGCAGGAAGACGATTCCGAAGAAGGCCAGCGCGCAATCACGCACTTTGAGGTTGTCTCCAACGTCGCGCATCAATTCGCTTGGGTCGCGCTGATGCCGGTCACCGGCCGGACGCATCAATTGCGTGCGCATCTTGCGGCCATAGGCCATCCAATTGTCGGCGATCCAAAATACGGCAAGCCCGAGGATTTCGGCGGCGAGATCCCCTCGGGCCTGCAGCTTCACGCCCGGCGCATCAGCCTGCCTGGAGGCAAGCGGCGCAAAATCAGCGTCGAGGCGCCGCTGCCGCCCCATATGGCCGAGACCTGGCGGCTCTTCGGGTTCGAAGAAGGCGAGGCCAATCAAGCCCTTGCTGGGTTCTGATGGGAACCAAAATGAGCTTTTGCGGGTTCCAAAGGGTACAAACCGCGTTATCTTATCCACAGGTGGCTGACGAGGCCGCCCAAGGCGGAGAGGGGATGCCGGCGGGGCAGTTGGCCGGCGCCAGAGACATTGGACGACAAGAGAGAATTGATCGTTCGTGCATTGGCATGGGCTGGCATCGGAATTGCCGGCGCCATTGTTCTTGCTTGCGCCCTGCTGTTCACGCTCGATCTTTCGTTCTTGCTCCGACATCCGATTGAAGACGCGCTGTCGCGCTATGCCGGCCGCCAGGTGATCGTTAATGGCGAGGTCGGGCTGATTATCTGGCCGCACCCAGCCTTGCGCCTGGGCGATCTCTTCATCGCCAATCTTCCGGACGGAACGCGCCCCGATCTCGTTCGCGCGAAAAGTGTTGAAGCGCGGCTTTCGCTTAAAGGCTTCCCCGAAACGCACTTGGTTCTCGGGAATGTCGATGCGGATCGCGCGAGCGTTTTGCTCGAACGAACCAAGAGCGGCATGAGCTGGATGCCGCAGCAGCGCGCGGCCCTTTCTCAAAACCCGATCAAAATCCGAGGCGTTCCATTCCCGATCGACTTTGATCCGCAGTCGCTGGTTGCGACCAATGTGACTTTCGCTGCGCGATTGCCTTGGCAGGACGCTGCGATGACCTATCCGGTCGATCGGCTCGTGGCACAAACCGGCGGGCCGCTGGGTGCCTACATCGCAATGGTCGGGCATCTGCGAAAAGAGACTTGGCGCGCCGACGCGGATCTGAGCTCGCTTCAAGCCCTTCTGTCGGGCGAGCCTTTCAAGATGCGCGGCCGCGTTGCGGGTCTTGGCGCAATGATGAATTTTGCCGGCTCGGCTTCCTTCGACTCCGCCAAGGCGAGCAAGCTGTCCGGCATTGGCTCGGCCCAGGATACACAGCGCCTCTGGGGTGGCGGCCAGGGTAGCGCGCCAACGCCGGCCAGCTTCACCTTTAGTCTTAGCAATTCGCGAGAAGCTGAACAAATGCTTGCTCATTTTCAAAAACTCGGAGCGGGCGACCTCGACGTCGCGCTCGAATTTGACGGGCCCACCCGCGACGGCTTGTCCGGCCACATATCGGCAAAGACACTCGACCTCGCCGCGTTGCCGCACCCTGCCTGGCATGTTGAAGGCAAAAGTCTGTTCTCTAACAAACCGATAGCGCTGAATGCTCTTGCGCACGCTCAAATCGATCTCAAAGTCGGCATCCAATCCCTCAACTGGCGCGACACGCAGATCGGCCGGCTCGAGCTCGGTGTCTGGTCGAACAACGGCATTCTCGCGGCCGGGCCGATAGCCCTCGATGGCCCCGAAACCGAATTGACCGGCGATGCTACGCTCGATGTCCGCGCCGTGCCAAAGCTCTCGCTTTCCCTCAAAGCCAAGCTCGCAGACCTTGGCGCGTTCATAAACGCGGCAAAGAGCAATCCCGCGCAAGTGACGCGCGCCGATGTGGCGCTCGAGCTGCTGGGCACCGGCAATAGCCTTGCTGAGATCATGGCGACCTCTTACGGCCAAACCGATGTGTTGATTGGCCCGGGCGACGCCGGTGGCGAGCTCGCATCGGTGTTGCCGACGGAGATCGCTTATGGGCTCAAGAAGGATCATTCGCTGGCGCCGCTTCCGAATGCCGATCGTGCGCTGAATTTGGCGTGCCTGGTCAGCCGCTTCGACATTGCAGAGGGACGGGCCACGAGCCGTGCGCTTTTCATCGACACATCGGCTGCGACGACGACGGGGCAGGGCACAGTGGACTTCACGAATGAGAGCCTCGACTTCCATCTCGCCCCGCGGCCTAAGGATCCGGACCTCATTGGCGATGCGCGCGACATCGATCTGCGCGGCACGCTCGCCGAGCCCGTATTTTCCGCCCAGCAGGTCGCGGCTAAGGGGCTCTCGCGCATGGCGAGCGAAACCGCGCTCGCACCGACTTCGGACATCATCATGCCGCTCCTCGACCCTGGCGCCCTGCTTGCCAACCCGTGCGTTCGGTCGCTGATGAGCGAAAGCGCTCTTGCGGGCCTACGTGGGCGGCCGGCAGCGAGGAGCGGTAGCCGGGCCGAGGCGGCACCTTGATCGCGCCTGCTCGCCGCGCCAGTTTGGCTTTCACATGCGTCAGCCCTTGAAGCGCTTTTACAGTGAGGTCGCGCTCGCCCCAGACCGCGAGGCGTTTAGGCTCACGCTCGACGGCAAGCAAGCCAAAACGCCTGCTGGCCGGCCGGTCTCCATTGCGCATTCGCGGCTTGCCGAGGCGGTTGCCGAAGAGTGGCGGGCACAGGCCGAGAAGATCGATCTTGCTTCGATGCCGCTCATGCGGCTCGTCTTGAGCGTGACTGATCACGTCGCGCCGCGCGTGGCGCCGGCGCAAGCGGATGCGCTCAAATATGGCGAGACCGATCTCTTGTGCTATCGCGCGGAGGCACCTGAGAAGCTCGCTCTGCGTCAGGCAAAGGCTTGGCAGCCTTATCTTGATTGGGCCGCGCGCGAGATGAATGCGCCGCTTGCCGTTGCGGCGGGTGTTGTTGCCATCGAGCAGGACAAGGCATCGCTTGCCGCCCTCGGCGCAGCGCTTGCGGCGCTCGATCCTTATCGCCTGCTGGTCACGCAAGCTTTGACCGCCCGGTTTGGATCGCTCGTGCTCGCGCTGGCCGTTGTCGCCGGACGCGCCACCGCGCTTGAAGCCTTCGAGACGTCGCGGCTCGATGAAATCTTTCAGGCCGAGATTTGGGGCGCCGATGCCGAAGCCGAAAGGCGCGCCCAAGTGATTCGGCGTGAGGTCGAAGACTTGGCGCGGTTTCTGAGTCTCCTCGACTGAACCTTCGCGGTCGTCATCGCGAGGCCGCATAGCGGCCGTGGCGATCCAAGCCTGGATTGCTTCGCAGCCTGCAGCTGCTCGCAATGACGGGTCTATACGGTCCGAACCGGGTGGCGCAGTATCGTTTGCGACTTGCCAGATTCTGATTCCGGTTGGCACATGAAGCACATCATCGAAGAGCTCGAGCGGCGCAGGGCGCTTGCGCGTCAGGGCGGCGGCGAAGCGCGCATCAAGGCGCAGCATGATCGCGGCAAGCTCACCGCGCGCGAACGCCTCGAAATCCTGCTCGACCCCGGCTCGTTCGAAGAGATCGACACTTTCGTAGAGCACGAAGCGACCGACTTCGGCATGGCCGAGCGCAAGATTCCGGGCGACGGCGTCGTTACCGGCTGGGGCGCGATCAATGGGCGTCTCGTTTACATCTTCGCCAAAGACTTCACCGTGTTTGGCGGCGCGCTCAGCCGCGCGCATGCACGCAAGATCACCAAGATCCAAGATTTGGCTGAACGTGCAGGCGCGCCGATCATTGGGCTGTTCGATGCTGGCGGTGCACGCATCCAAGAAGGCGTCGATGCGCTCGGCGGTTATGGCGAGGTCTTCCTGCGCAATGTGCGCTCTTCCGGCGTCATTCCGCAGATCAGCGTGATCATGGGCCCATGCGCCGGCGGCGATGTCTACTCGCCGGCCATGACCGATTTCATCTTCATGGTTCAAGATACGTCCTACATGTTCGTGACCGGCCCCGACGTCGTCAAAACCGTCACCAATGAAGAGGTGAGCGCTGAAGAGCTGGGCGGCGCGCGCGTGCAC
>JBAQHC010000470.1:0-1535 GCA_049288095.1 Alphaproteobacteria bacterium
GTTTTATGTTGCGCCCAAGCCATACGCAACTTGCTGGTCGCATGCAATTTTTCAAATTGGTCGGGCAGGCCCCACGCCTCTTTGGTAACACTTAGCGCCAGCGGCGATACATCTTCATAATCCGATAAGATGCCGTCGTCATGAAACAAAATGCCGTCAAAACTACAATGCTTAGCCAAGTCCTCGTAAATTTCAGCCACATACTGACGCGCTTCGGGATGGAAAGGCGAAAGCCGGGTGTAAATATGGCTGGGTTTTTGCGTTTTGCCATCATGCCATTCCTGAACATACCAAGATTCCGGCGCTTTGCCTTGGTAGGCCATAATCGGCATCCAGGCATAAACTTTCACTCTGGCTACTGTTTTTAGTTGCCAGGCAACACGGCTGAATAAATCCTGTTTCACCGGCAAATGCCGATTGGGAAAATATAGCGCATCGGCATTGCCGTCGCCGTCAGGATCGGCATAAGCCTGCAAAAAAACCGTATTGATGTGCATGTCTTTGATGCGCTGAATCGCGGCATCCAGATTATGCTCGGTTTGCTCGGCGTCTTTATCGTACAGATAATCCATATCCAGATGCGCTACCCGCAAAGGCCTGTCGGCACGCAGCCTGGTAATGATTTCTGCAAACTGGCGGACATCGGGATTATCTACCATGATCAAGCGGCGCAAGGCGCTTATATCCGCCACCGTGTTAAAGCCATCCATCAGCCCCATAGTCACCGGCATTCCGGCTTCACGCGATGCCTGTACGGCGATTTGATTATATTCCCCATACGGCCAAACCATGACCCTGGGGCGAACGCCGGCATGTTGAAAGATGAATTCGGCACTTTTCAACAGGGCTGCATGGATACGTTCACGATACTGCTCATCAGTTTCGTAAACCAGCATCGGGTCGTCATACAGCCGGGTAACTGCTGCTGCCTGCGTATTGGCTTGCGGATTGGCGATCACGCCTTTATGCAGGTCATAACTGTGCGAGGCGACCTCTACCAAGCCCGACTGCACCATCTCTCTTACCTGCTCCCAACTGAGCAATGGCTTGCCCGGTTCCTCAGCAGTAACGTTGCCCTCCATCCAAGTTCCGACGAGGGCAACCGTGGCTGGATAATGATATTTCTTTAATAATGGAAAAACTCGGGTATAAAAACTCAGATAGCCGTCATCAAAGCTCAACAGCACTGCTTTACTGGGTAACGAATCCTTGCCTGCAGCCGCCTCAAGGACAGCCTGCACACTGACAATCTTGTAGCCATTCTTCTTCAACCAACCCAAGTGCTCCTCAAAGTGATCTACACTGACATCCATTGAATTAAAAGGCGGTTTGGCACCTTCCGCTCCTACTATATCGTGATAATTAAGAACTACGAGGTGATGTTCTCCTGCATATGCGGCACCGGCAAAACCGGCCAGAAAACCCAACAAGAATAGCTTTTTTATGTAATTAACTGCGGTAACAATATTTGAAATAGTCATAACAGGCAGGTCGTGAAAGGGAAAGCTCGACAGCACAAACGGACAATATTAACC
>JBAQHC010000471.1:0-2181 GCA_049288095.1 Alphaproteobacteria bacterium
GTGCATAGGTCACGTCGAGCGTCGTGTGGAATGTATTGAGATCGCGATTGTTGATGCCGATCAGCGGCGAGGGCAGGGCAAGTGCGCGCTCAAGCTCCGGCTCGTTGTGCACTTCGATCAGCCAATCGAGTTGCCATTTGTCGCACGCTTCGATGAGCGCCCGCGCTTCATCATCGCTCACAGCTGCCATGATGATGAGAATGCAATCGGCGCCCGCAACCCGCGCTTCCAGCACTTGATAAGGATCGAACATGAAATCCTTGCGGATGATCGGCAGGCTCGATGCCGCGCGCGCCATGCCGACATAGTGAATATCGCCTTGAAAGCTCGGCTTGTCCGTAAGCACCGAAAGACAGGTTGCGCCACCTTTGGTGTAGGCCTTCGCCAGCGCGCTCGGATCGAAATCCTTACGAATGAGGCCCTTTGAGGGGCTTGCGCGCTTGATCTCGGCAATCAGTGCATAGCGCCCCGAGGTCTTCGCGCGGTTGAGCGCCGCAAGAAACCCGCGCGGGGCAACCATATCGTGCGCTTGCGCTTCCAGATCGGCGGCGGGTGTCGCTGTTTTCGCCGCGGCGATCTCTTCGCGCTTATAAGCAGCAATGTCCGAAAGGATGCCCATCGTTCTTCGCGAAATCCGGTTCCTAGCTCGCATTCGTCAG
This sequence comes from Alphaproteobacteria bacterium, assembly GCA_049288095.1. Classification (GTDB taxonomy): domain Bacteria; phylum Pseudomonadota; class Alphaproteobacteria; order CAWBKL01; family CAWBKL01; genus CAWBKL01. The sequence goes on from JBAQHC010000471.1 coordinate 660, forward strand.
CGCGATAAGCTTATCTAATGCCGCACCCGCCTTGCCGCTGTCGATACTGGCTGCAGCAAGCTCTACGCCTTGTTTCAAGTTTTCGGCCTTGCCCGCGATCATGAAACAGGCGGCGGCATTGAGTAAAACGATATCGCGGTAAGGACCTCTTGCACCGCCGAGCACGGCATTCAGCGATGCTGCATTCTCCGCGGCGGTGCCGCCCCTCAACGAGGACGGGTCGGCGCGCGGAAGCCCCGCATCTTCCGGCGTCACTTCGAAATGCCGGATGCGCCCGCGCTCATCGAGCTCGGCGACTTTGGAGACGCCGGTGGTCGTAAGTTCGTCCAAGCCTTCGCCATGAACAACCCAAGCGCGTTCGGTTCCAAGCCCGGAGAGCGCGCGCCCCATCGGATCGAGCCAACTCTCGGCGAACACGCCGACCAGCTGGCGCTTGACGCCAGCCGGGTTGGAAAGCGGCCCAAGCAAGTTGAAGATCGTCCGTATACCGAGCGCCGCGCGCGTCGCGGCGACGTGCTTCATCGCGCCATGGTGGTTGGGCGCCATCATGAAACCGACGCCCGCCTCCTTGATCGCGCGGGAGATCAGCGCCGGATCGCTCGATATCTTCACGCCGAGCGCGGCCAGCACATCGGCGGCGCCGGAAGGACGCGAGACACCGCGATTGCCATGCCTGGCGACCGGCACGCCGCCACCTGCAAGCACAAATGCCACTGCGCTCGACACGTTTAGGGTGGCGCGGCCGGTGCCGCCGGTGCCGCAGCAATCGATGGCACCCGGCGGTGCCTCGACCCGCGTCATCCGCGCGCGCATCGCCCGTGCGCCGGCGGCAATCTCGGTGAAGGTTTCGCCCTTCATGTGAAGCCCCATGAGGAAGGCGGCGATCTCTGCTTCACTCGCCTTGCCGTCCATGATGGCCGCGAACGCCGCTTCGGCTTCGGCCGATTCAAGCGCGACGCGCTCGGCGAGCTTGGCGATGATTGGTCTGAAGATCTCAGGGACCATCAAGCGGCCTCAGGCCGCTTTGCGCGGGGCTTCGCGAGCAAGGGTCAAGAAGTTGCGCAAGATCTGGTGGCCATGCTCGGTCGTGATGCTTTCCGGATGGAACTGCACGCCCCAAATCGGCAGATCGCGATGCGCAAGGCCCATGCACACTTGCTCTTCGGTGTAGGCGGTCGTGCGCAAACAGGCCGGCATGGTCGAGGGATCGACAACAAGGCTGTGATAACGCGTCGCCATAAACGGCGAGGGGATGCCCGCAAAGATCCCGGTCCCGTCGTGATGAATCGCGGAGAGCTTGCCGTGCATGCAATGCGCGGCGCGCACAACCTTGGCGCCGAAAGCTTCGCCAATCGCCTGATGGCCGAGGCACACGCCGAGGATCGGGACGATACCAGCCGCACGTTTGATCAAGGGCAAGCAGATGCCCGCTTTCGGTGGATCGCATGGCCCAGGCGAAAGCACGATGGCTTCAGGTCGGGTCGCCATCGCTTCCTCGACGCTCATCTGGTCGTTCCGAACG
>JBAQHC010000472.1:0-1594 GCA_049288095.1 Alphaproteobacteria bacterium
AGGCAGGGGTGAGGGAGAGCGGCGCCCGTGCCGTCTGACATGGGCGCGCCGGTCTAAGCGATGCGCACTCCCTCGCTGAGAAGGTTGCCCTCCCCGGGGAGGCTTTGCCGCCCGAGGCCCCGCAATGGTTGACTGTTGCGTGGAGGCACGTCCACCAGCCACAATCGAAGTAACCGGCCGGGGATAAAGCCGGGCGAGGGAGGCTCCATGGATTTGCGCATAGCTCGTCGGCTTGCGGGTGCGGCGTTGATTTGCCTAATGCTCCTGGGCGCCGGATCGGCGGCGTCGGAAAGCGCAGCGCCGAAGATCCGCACGGTACACGGCCTCGCGCTTTATGGTGAGCCCAAATACGGCGCAGGTTTCACGCATCTCGATTACGTCAATCCCAACGCGCCCAAAGGCGGCACCGTGCGGTTTTCCGGGGGCGGCACTTTGTCGGCCGCAGGCACTTACGACTCATTCAATCCGTTCTCGCCGCGCGGCGTTCCCGCCATCAACATCATCAACCTAACTTTGCTCTATGACCGGTTGATGGAGCCAAGCTTCGACGAGTTGCAGTCGCAATACGGCATGATTGCCGAGAGTGTCACCTACCCGACCGATTATGCATGGGCGGAATACAAAATCCGTCCGAATGCGCGCTGGCATGACGGCACGCCGATCACGGCGGAAGACGTCGTCTTAAGCTATGAGATCACGCGCGACAAGGGCACACCGGCCTTTGCTTACAGCATCCAAGACGTCGCGTCGGCCGCTGTTGTGGCGCCGCGCACCGTCCGCTTCACTTTCAAGGGAAAAAACAATCGCCGCTCGCTAATTTCACTTGGGCTGCTCACTATCGTGCCGAAACACTATTGGCAGAGTCGCGATTTTTCGGCCCCGGTTATCGTCCCCCCGCTCACGAGCGGACCTTACAAGATCTCGTCATTCGAACTCGGACATAGCGTCACCCTGGAGCGCCTACCTGACTATTGGGGGAAGGACGTACCGATCAATGTCGGGCGATTCAATTTCGACAAAATCATCTATCAATATTACCGCGACCCGACAGTAGCCTTCGAAGGGTTTAAGACCGACGACACAGACATCAGATTCGAGGCTTCGCAAAAGCTCTGGGCAACAGCCTATATTTTTCCGGCGCTCGCGCGCCGTCAGGTCGTGCGCGACGTGATTGCGCAGCAAAGCGGGTTCAACCACCAAGCCTATTACTTCAATTTGCGCCGTGATAAATTCAAAGATCCAGTGCTGCGCGAGGCGCTTGGCTATGCGTTCGACTTCACCTGGATGAACAAGAACCTGTTCTACGGCAGCCTCGTTCGCTCGGAGAATTATTTCGGCTACCCGGGCTCGGAGCTTGCAGCAAAAGGGTTGCCAACCTCAGCGGAGCTTGCGCTGCTCGAGCCTTATCGCAAACAATTGCCGCCGCGTGTGTTCACACAGCCAGTTCACCTACCTGACACAGACGGCACACAAGCGGGCCTGCGCAACAATCTGCGCACGGCCGCAAAGCTCTTGTCGGATGCGGGCTATACAAACAACGAGGGCAAGCTGCGTTTTCCGAAATCAGATACGCCGGTTGAGTTCGAAATCATGA
>JBAQHC010000473.1:0-1782 GCA_049288095.1 Alphaproteobacteria bacterium
AAATCGACGCCAAGCCCGACGAAGAGCGCGATGAAGGCGATCGAGAGAATGTTGAAGACCCCGACGGCGATAAGGCCGAACGCGGTGGTGACAACGAGCCCGACGGCAATCGTCGCGACGATGCAGAAAATGATGCGGAAGGATCTGACAGCGAGCCAAAGCACGACGAGCACGGCGACCAGCATGGCCGTGGTCATGAGAGTGGCGCGTTCGGCAAGTGTTGAGAATTCTTCGTCGGCGAGCGGGATAGGGCCGGTGAGCCGCACGCGCACGCCGCGATCTGGGGTGAGCCCAAGGTCGCGCGCTGCCTGCCGCACCACGGCACTCGCCTTTGCGCCAGGTTCGAGTGCGCCGTAATCGAGCTTGGGCTGGACTTCGATGAAGCCGCGCAACTCCTCGCGTGAGGGTGCGCGCCCAGTGATCAGCGATTGCCAGGAAAGGAAGGCTTGCTTGCCTTGCGTCACTTGTTCGAGCGTATCGGAGATCGCCGTCATCGGGCGCGATAGATCGGCAAGCTTGGCTTGATCGTGATCGACGCCAGTGAGCGCGGTGTCGAGACTGTTCATAACGCCCCGGACCGAAGGATCTACGGCGAGCCCGCCAAGAAAGGCCTGCGCGTTGATGATCTTTTGTGTCGTCTCCTTCACCTCGGCGAGCGAAAGGAAGAGAAGGCCATTGCGCTCGAAAAAAGTGTCGGTCGTTGGCCGGTGCGCATTGAGAAACACATCGGTGCGCGGCGCGAGCTTGGCGGCCAGCGACACGACGGCGGCGTGCGTCAGCTCAGGTGTTGCGCCGTCAACGACGACGAGCAACAGGTTGTTTTGTTGCGGAAACTTCTTGTCGTAAACCGCTTCGAGCTTGCGCCAAGGCACATTTGCCGAGATGAGATCGTCGCTGTTGGTGTTGATCTGGAAATTTTGAGAAACATAAATAGCCGAACCCACGCCGAACAAAAGCGCGACGAGCGCGACGGGCCAGGCATAACGGCAACAGAATGCAACAAGGCCAGCAGTCATGGCGCGCGCCTAAAAGTCCGGAAGGTTTTCAAGACTGCCCTTGCCATTGATCTTGGCATTGCGGTCTTGGCGATAAAGATTGCGTACGGTCGCATAGAAATCGATCGAGCTTGCTTGCAGCTTGTCGACCGTATCGAGCTGGCGCGAACGCTCGTCGAGCAGGCTGAGCGCCGTGCGGCCACCTTGCCACAAGCCTTTCTCGCGCAGCCTGATGTAGGCGACGGGATCGAAGAAGAGGTCGACAATGCCGCCCGCAAGATCGCGCGGCGGCTTTGGCCCGACAAATGGGATGATGAGATAAGGACCCTCTTTGACACCATAGATGCCGAGCGTTTGTCCGAAATCAGCGGTCTCATCCGGAATGCCGAACTTGGTTGCAACATCGACGAGGCCGCCGATGCCGAGTGTCGAGTTCACCGTGACCCGCCCCACGGCTTGAATGAGATGACGCGGCCTCGCTTGTAGAATGTCGTTGGCGACGGTGACCAGCATATCGAGATTGGCGAGAAAACTGTGGACGCCGTCCCGCATCGGATCGGGCAGCGTGTCGCGATAGAAGACCGCGACCGGCCGCATGATGTGTTTGTCGAGTGACTGATTGAAGGCGAAGATCTTACGGTTTGTTTTCTCGAACGGATCGTTCTCGCTACTAACGGCTGGAGCGGCCTTTGGGGGCGGAGAGAGAGCCCCGGTCGGTGAAGCGCTGGGCGATGCCGCTTCTGGTGCGGCCGCAGAGGTCGCTTCCGAGGCCGCCGCTGGGACGATT
>JBAQHC010000474.1:0-3250 GCA_049288095.1 Alphaproteobacteria bacterium
GCCAAATACTGCGCGCTTTCAATCCGTTTGGGATTGGACGCAAGAAGGCTCCCGACCTCAGCAGCCAAAAGGTGTGCTGTTTCAGCGAGGTTCCCCTCCATTTTCTGAAACGGATTGCCGCAAACCGGAGCCCGTTTGGCGTTGGGTTTAGGAAGCAGTTTCTGATCGACGCCGGTGGAAATCCAATTCTCTACGCATACAAGTCATCCGCGCTCGAGGGTGCAATTCAGTCGCTCATGAGTGACGCTACAACGGCGAAGAATCCTAATCATCCAATTTGGACGGTGGCGCCTTTTGTTGATGTCCCGGGCGAGTACAACGGGAAACCCTTTCACTTCGAATGGGAGCGCGAATGGCGGCACGTGGGCGATATGAAGTTTTCGCTGCAGGACGTGGCGTGTCTAATCATTCCGGAGCACTCGCACGCCGCCGCCCATCAGTTTTTCATCGATGCGATTAAGGAGAACACAGGCCCAGGATACTTTTGCCCCTACGTCGACGCGACTTGGGATTTCGACAAAGTCGGCAAAGCCCTCGAAGGTTCTAACGCGTCGGTGACCGTATAATTCAAGCGAAATCCTTAGCGAGGGTCGTGCGCGTCTCGGACGAGAGCCGCGTCATGTGCGCGTAAGCGGGGTGATCGACACCCAATATAACGGGTACGGAGGGATCGCGAAACTTTGCAATCTGCGCCGGCGTGAAGCGAAAGTGCAGAAAATGCACGGACGAGGTTTTGCCGTCGGAGGCCGTGCGGTCGATGTCGTGCTCGGGATCGGATTTGACGCGCTCAGCGCCGACCTCGAAATACATCGTCTCTTCAACGCCGGTCAGCTTGAGAAGAACAGCGTTCCGCCGTACCGGATCGTCGATCTCGAACATCACGGTCGCCACAAGGTCGCTGCCTTGCGGGATCAGCGGATTATAGGCGCGCAGCTCATCGTCGATTTGCTCATCGCCGCCCTTTTCGATGTGCAGCATCTCGTGCACCTGCAGCCACATCGTGTCGTAGCTCTCAAAATAGAAGGTGCAATAGGGCCCGACATCGACGCGCCGCACGCGCTTGAGCGGCATCATCGCGCTGCGGCGCTCCTTGCGCTCGGCCGCGTAAACCTTGGGCGGCAGAATGTCGGTGCGTTCGATTTTGCGCGCTTTCGCGTTCATTTCAGCTTCCTTACGCCAGGCTTCACACGTTAGAGCCCGTAGGCTTTCGCGAGGATCTCGATCGGATGTTCGGCAACCGCCGGGGCGGTTTGATCCGCCTCGGCGAGCTTTTGCATGCCGTGCACGAGATGGCGCGCCGCCAGCGGGCAATCCGAAACGAGGTGCTTGTTGCCAGAGCGCAGTGCCGCGCGCATCGCATTCTTGCCGACCTTCATCGCAAGTTCATGCGTCCCCTTGAGCACGCCGAACGTGCCGCCATGACCCGCGCAGCGCTCGACCACCTCGACATTCGTGTCGGGAATGAGCTTCAGCATTTCGGCCGCCTTGGGCCCGACATTCTGCGCGCGCGCATGGCAGGCAAGATGCACGGTCACGCCGCCTTCGATCGGCCTCAAACCGGGCGCCAAGCCCTCGTTGCGCGCGATATCGACGATGAATTGATCGATATCCATGACCACCTTGGCGAGCGCTTTCACGTCCTTGTTGTCGGGCAAGAGAAGCGGCCACTCCGATTTGAGCATCAGCCCGCATGAAGCCGTCAGTGTAAGGACGGTATAGCCGTCATCGATAAACGGCCGGAACGCACGCGCCACTTTTTCCGCCTGCTTGGCGACGCGGGTAAGCTCCGCTTGTTCGAGAAACGGCATGCCGCAACAGCCGGGATAAAGCACCTTCGGTGCAATGCCGTTTTTCGCGAGCACGGCAAGCGCTGCGGCGCCGACCTGGGGATTGTTGTAATTGACGAAGCAGGTCGGGAAGAGAACTACCTTGCGCGCCGACGCAGCTGCAGTTGCGTCCGCCTTGGGGGCGTCCGTTTTCGCTAGAGAAACGAAGGTGCGGCCTACGAATTTCGGCAGATCGGAATCACGATCAACTCCGGCTTTTTCGAGAATTGACCGCGTGAGCTTGTTGTCCTGCGCACTTGCCCAATTGGCCAAGGGCGCCATCATCGTGGCAAGCCGCCCGTTGCGGTCCATCTCGCCCAGCTGGCGCGCCGTGAAATTGGTATGTCCTGCCGCGGCGCGCGCCGCCCGATAGCGCAGCATCACATGCGGAAAATCGAGATTGAACGGATGCGGCGGCACATAAGGGCACTTCGTCATGTAGCACATGTCGCAGAGCGTGCAGGCTTCTTCGACCTCCACATAGCGCGACTTCGGCACGCCCTCGAGCTCGCCCGACTCGCTCCCATCGATCAATTCGAAAAGACGCGGGAAGGCATCGCACAAATTGAAGCAGCGCCGGCAGCCATGACAAATATCGAAGATGCGCTCCATCTCCGCTTCGGTTGCGGCGATGTCGTAGAAGGAAGGGTTTTGCCAATCGAGCGCATGGCGCGTCGGCGCGCTCGTCGATCCTTCCTTGTACGGAGCATCTGTCATGGCTGGGATCCACGGCGAGGATTCCCTCTCCCTCGGGGAGAGGGTGGCGCGCAGCGCCGGGTGAGGGGTTTGCTAAACACGCCGCACTTTGAAAACCCCTCACCCCGACCCTCTCCCCGAGGGAGAGGGAGGGATGCGGAGAGACCCACTACTTCCCGAGCGTGTCGAATGCCTTTTGGAAGCGGCCGGCATGGCTCTTCTCGGCCTTGGCCAAGGTCTCGAACCAGTCGGCAATCTCTTCAAAACCCTCATTGCGGGCATCGCGCGCCATCGAGGGATACATGTCGGTGTATTCGTGGGTCTCGCCGGCAATTGCGGCTTGGAGATTCTTGTCGGTCGAGCCGATCGGCTTGCCAGTGGCCGGATCGCCCACCGACTCCATGAACTCGAGATGGCCATGGGCATGACCCGTCTCGCCTTCAGCCGTCGAGCGGAATACCGCTGCAACGTCGTTGTAGCCTTCGACATCGGCCTTCTGTGCGAAATAGAGATAGCGGCGATTGGCCTGGCTCTCGCCGGCAAACGCGGCTTTGAGATTCTCGAGCGTCTTCGAACTCTTCAGATTTGCCATATGGGTCTCCCGTTTTCCTCGGAAATTGGCGCGACGTAAGGGACCTCTTTCGTAGCGCCGAGTGAAACCGATGAGGGCAGACATACCATACAAGGGCGCGCTGTCAACAGTTTAAAACTGTTCTAAACAGCGAACC
>JBAQHC010000475.1:0-5868 GCA_049288095.1 Alphaproteobacteria bacterium
GTCGACGCCTTTCTCGCCACCGAAGGCAAGGCGGAGATTCTTCGGCGTAAAGAAGAACGATTTTCCACCGTCCTCGGGGCGATCGCGGTCGTAGGGCATAAAGATTTTGTTGGCGATCGGCGGCAAATCTTCTTCATCGGAAATAAGCTGGCCCGATTGCTTGATGATGATCGCGCTATTGAGCGCGCCGATCCGAAACAGCGGATCGCAGCCATCGGTAAAATGCAGGTGCCGCACGTCGAGCACCCGCGACGGGCCGGAATGAAGCAGATATTTGAGCTGCATTCGCTCCATGATCGGCTGCCTTTGCAACCACCCTCGGGCCTGTGTGATTTCCTTACGGGTGCACGAGGCCCTCCAAGCATCCGGAAGGGCTAAGCGAAACTACGAATATAGCGATTAAAGAGGCGTTAGTTATCTAATTGAGCAAGTTCAAGTATTGGTGCGGGCGACTTGAATTCGAATCCCATGGCTAGCTTAGAGGGTTATTAAGCACGCAACATTTGTCACTATCGAGTTGCGCTAATTTCAGAATATTAGAGCGGGTGATTGGAATCGAACCCCCGCGCGCCTGGCGCGCTGTTTCATGTCTGTGGGTTAGATCAGAAGGGCGGAAGGTTGGAGCGGGTGATGGGAATCGAACCCACGTAGCTAGCTTGGAAGGCTAGAGCTCTACCATTGAGCTACACCCGCATTGAGGCCGCGACCTTAGAGGCGCTTTTTTGCAAATGCACGCCCGGACGCAGTCTTAAGATACCTTTCGAACGCTATTGCCCGACTTTCGTCATCAAAGGCAACGTATGTCTTGAGTTGCCAAGGCGCATATTTGGACGTGTGCGAGACCTCACCGGTGTTGTGCTTCGCAAGCCTGGCCCGGAGATCGTCCGTCAGTCCCGTGTAAAATCGATTTGGCTCGTTCGTGCACCTCAAAATGTAGACATATTTCACCGGCCCGCCTCTCTTCGTTTGGCTTGCCGAGCCGTAGCTCGCGTCAACCAGCCCGGCCTTCGCACTTCGTGCTTCGGCGCGGCAGCCTTCTCTCGCTTCGCGAGCGAAGGCTGGTGGAGAGGGCTGGATTCGAACCAGCGTAGGCGAAGCCAACGGATTTACAGTCCGTCCCCTTTAGCCACTCGGGCACCTCTCCCAACCGGGCCGCCCCAATAGCGGAATCGGCCGGCAAATACCAGATCGCGCGCCCCGTTCTCTGCTACAAGAGCGCCCTTAAATCAACGAAGGACGCGAAAAATGGCTTTCTATGAGCTGCGCCAATACAAGGTTTTGCCAGGAAAAATGGATGCTTGGGTAAAAATCATGGAAGAGATGATCATCCCCTTCCAAGTCGCCCAAGGCATGGTGATTTGCGGCAGCTTCAGGGGCGAGGCCGACGAGACTGCCTATGTCTGGCTCCGCCGGTTCGAGAGCGAGGCCGAACGCGAGCGCCTCTATAAGGCGGTCTACGAGACCGATCACTGGAAGAATGAGATCGCCCCTAAAATCCAGGGCTTTGTCAGCCGCGAGCAAAGCGTGATCCAGCGCATCGTCCCCACCCAACGTTCGAGCGTTCAGTGAGCATGGCGAGCGCGCGTCATAGCCGGGGAAAGGGCAAGCCTGGTCGCCCCTGGGCCAGCAAGTTCAAGGACCAGCCGGCGCCTGACCCTAATGCGCCGGTCTGGATCTACGGCCACCACCCCGTGGCTGAGGCCTTGCGCAACGCCAGGCGCACGCGGCTACGGCTCGTTGCGAGCCGCAATGCCGCGCGCGAGCTGCCGCCGGGTACCGAGGCTGAGATCCTGGAGCCCCGCGCGATCGATGCGCTTTTGCCGCCCGGCGCCGTGCATCAGGGTATCGCGCTGCTTTCGGAGCCCCTGCCCCAGCCCAGCATCGAGGAGCTGCTCGAAGCCGCGCAAGGCGGCGTGTTGGTGTTTCTCGATCAGGTGACCGACCCGCACAATGTCGGCGCGATCCTCCGCTCGGCCTCGGCTTTCGGCGCGGCCGGCATCGTGACCACACGGCGGCACGCGCCGCCCGTCACAGGCGTTCTCGCCAAAGCGGCCTCGGGCGCGATCGAGCATGTTCCTTATTGTCAGGTCACCAATCTTGCCGAAGCGCTGGCTGCCGCAAAGGCGGCGGGCTTTCTTGTGCTTGGCTTCGATGAGGGCGGCGAACCGCTTATGAGCGTGCCGGCAGGTGGCGGTGTTGCGCTTGTGCTCGGCGCGGAAGGCTCCGGCCTCAGGGAGCGCACGCGCGAGCTTTGCGACAAGATGATCCGGCTACAGACGAAGGGCGCAATCGGCTCGCTCAACGTCTCCAACGCCGCCGCCGTCGCGCTCTATGCAATCGCCGCATTACGCGAATGATGCCTTCACCACCGGAGGTTTCCGATGAATGAGGCGTTCCGAGCGCGCGGCAAGACGTTCGATGACACCGACGTCGCCCGTTGTTATGCGTTTCGTCCTCCCTACGCTGCCGAACTTTTCGAAGCCGTTCTGGCGCGCGTGCCGGACCGCTCGGCGCTTCTCGATCTCGGGACAGGCAATGGCAAGATCGCCGGCGCTCTCGCCTCGAAATTTAGGCATGTGACCGCCGTTGATCCGTCGCGGCCAATGCTCCATGTCGCGCGCGAGCTTTGGCAAGATCGGCACAACATCGATTGGGTTTGTTCAACCGCAGAAGACGCCCCGCTTTCTGGTCCGTACGACTTGGTCACTGCGGGCGCCTCGATGCACTGGATGAATCCCGCAGTTCTGTTTCCCAAGCTTGCCCAACACCTAAGCCGCAATGGCCTGATCGCCATCATTGTTGGCGATTTTCCGATGGAGCCGCCGTGGCAAGAAGCCTGGACCTCTTTCGTCTCGCGCATCACCGAGCGCATGGGCGGCAAATATGACCCTAAGGGTTGGCTCGCCAATTATGAAACACATGAGCCGTGGATCGATATCGAGCTACGGCAGACCTTCGTTCACACTTGCACGCAAAGCGTCGACGACTTCATCGAGTGCCAGCATTCACGTGCGAGCTGGGCGCGGCAGAAGCTCGGTCCCGTGCTCTGCGCTGACTTCGATAGAGAAGCGAAAGCGCTGCTTGTGCCCTATGCTCGGGGCGGGACGCTGCACTTCAACGTCGACACTGATCTGACGATTGGCCGCCCGCGTAGCGCGCCGATCACGCAATGACCGGAATCCAATAGAACAACGTGCCCGGCTTATTGGGCATGAAATCGCCTGGATAATATTCGAAATCAGGCCCGCCGCTCGCTTTGTAACCGGACTTCGCTAGCCGGCTCGACCAAATCTCATCGCATGCCGACGACATTTGCAGGTGCAAATTGCCCGGCTCGATCTCTTGCTTGAACACGAGATAAGTCTGTGCCGGTACTTCGAACACCTCAAATCCCTTCGGTGCGGGTGCACCCGGCTCAAGTTCAGCCGCCGCCATATAATTGAACGCGCCCTCACTCGTATTCACGCTCCAGCACAAACCATAGGTGACCCAACCCGCTTGGCCAGGCAGCGGTAGGCTGGGCACCAATCGATCCCAGAGTGCGGGGATCGCCGCTTTTGATGTGCGGTCGAACCGGCCACTCAAGCCGGCGACTCGGAACGCTTCACGCTTTGTGACGCCCGGCTCGAGCGTCAAGCGATTGCCGAGATCGATAACCGTCATGTGCTTCTCCGCTTCATCGAAATGATCAACGCCACCGCGCCGCTTTAGCTCACCTGGCGTCATGCCGAGTGTTCGTCTGAAAGCACGCGTAAACGCTTCCTGAGATTCAAAGCCGCAATCGAAAGCCAGCTCGGCAAGGCGCGTGTCAGGCTCCTTAACGAGCCGCATCGCCGCAACGGCAAGACGCCGCCGGCGCACATACGAAATGACGCTCTCGCCGATGACCGCCGTGAAAAGGCGCGAGAAATGATAGGGCGAAAGCTGCGCGGCGCCCGCAATATCCTCGACTGAGAGCGGTTCGAAGAGATTCTTGTCGATGAAATCGAGCGCTTGCGAGATTGCCATCATAGCCCGATCTTCGCAGAGACCGGGCCGCTCGTCCTGACTGATCTTGCTAGGCGGCGCGTACCGCGTTCAGGAATTCGCTCACCTCTCCCCTCAGCTTTTCGGCAACGCCCGCCAGCTCGGAGGAGGAAGACAATACCTGGGTTGCCGCCGCGCCCGTCCGGACCGAAGCCGTCGAAACGCCGGCAATGTTGTCGCGCACCGCAATCGCGCCACTCGCGGCGCTCTCCGCATTACGCGCCATATCTTCGATCGCGGCACCCTGCTCGACGACCGCGCTCGCGACCGTTGTCGATATTTCGTTGATGCGCTCAATCGTCGAGGTGATCTTGTCGATCGCCGCAACAGCGCCGGTCGTCACCTGCTGCATCGCATCGATCTGCTGACGGATCTCTTTCGTCGCGTGGGACGTTTGATTGGCGAGCTGCTTCACTTCGGAGGCGACCACGGCAAATCCTTTGCCTGCCTCGCCTGCGCGCGCCGCCTCGATCGTCGCGTTGAGCGCAAGAAGATTTGTCTGGCTTGCAATGTCGTTGATGAGGCCGACGATCTCGCCGACATGTACCGCCGCCTCCTTTAGGCTATCGACAGTCTCGTTGGTGTGACGCGCCTGATTGACGGCCTCGCGCGCGATGTCGGCGGACTCGCTCACGCGCATGGAGATCTCGCGGATAGATTCGGCGAGCTCACGAACCGCCGCCGCCATCGATTGGACACTGCTCGTCGTATGCTGCGCGCCTTCGGCCGCCGCGCCCGATTGGCCTGATGCCTCGCTTGCAAGATGGGTAAGGTTCTCAGCCGTCACCTGCATCTCGGTTGCGGCGCTCGCGAGCTTTTGCGCGATCGTCAGCACGTTCTGGTCGCACTGATCGGCCAATTCAAGCATGCTCTTGCGGCGTTGCTCTTGCGCCTTTTGCTGAGCGGCGCCTCTTTCCTTGCGCAGCCGGTCCATCTCCAGGCTGTTCTCCTTGAACACCTGAAGCGCTGCTGCCATCGCGCCAATCTCATCGCCCCCGCTCGTGGGCAGCTCGATCGCGAGATTCCCGTCGGCCACGAGCTTCATCGCGTCGACGAGCTTGATAAGCCTGTTGATGATATTGCGCCCGACATAGAGCCAGGCAATCAGGCCCGATATCACGACACTTGCGAGAGACACGATGAAGATGAACCACCGTCCGCCTTGAACCGCGCCGTTGGCTCGCGCCGCCATCTGCACGACGTCGGCGCGGCTGGTGTCGACGAAGCGCGCGATCAGTGAGCGTAGCGTGGAGATGCTCAGATCAGTCTTGCTAACGGTATCTTTGACGGCGCTGTCGGCCATTTGTATGGCGTTCATCGCGTTTGAGGCCTCCTGCGTTCCGATCTGCAGTACGGTCTCGGCCTGTATCTTTCGTGATACCGCGTCGTTGACTTTTTCCACCGCCTGAGTGAGCGCCGTGTTGATTTCGGACATGCTCAACAACTCGGAATTGTTGGTGTCGACTGTCTGATCTATCTCTCGGATAAGCTTTCCAATTTCGCGAGATTTCTTCGCCAGCGAGTCGTAGATGTTTGCGCGCTGAGCTTCGCTCGCGGCACTCCCGAGAACTGGAAGCTCGGCCGCGTAATCGCTTGTGATCTTCTCGAGTGCGATAGCCCGACTCATGAGGGGCAGGCTTTTTTCGGTCAGGCTGCCAAGCGACTCTTCGGTCACGTGGAACACCCACCACGCCGTCACCGCGGCAATCAGAGTGAGACCCGCAACCGCTATGAATGCGAGACGCAGCCGCACCGAAATCGATCTAAGATTGAATGCTCCGAGCGGTCCCGGCATGGCTTTCCCTCGTGAGTGGCCGCACACCTATCAATCGGTGCCTGCGT
>JBAQHC010000476.1:0-4333 GCA_049288095.1 Alphaproteobacteria bacterium
CTATTCCTCATTCGCGCGCGCGGGCGAGGATTTGATCGGCGCCTACCGGTTTCTCGATCTTGCGCCGCTCGGCCGCAACGAAGGCGAGGGCGGCAATATGGGCAAATGGATGCACCGCCACGACGAATACGGCAGCTGATTGCCAATCGACCTCACCAATGACATCAGATCGCATCAGCTACTTCCGTCATGGCCGGGCTGTTGTCCCGGCCATCCATGGTGCGGCAGACCCCAATCTCACAATCGCTCCCCGCGCTCGTTGACCGATGGATGGCCGCCACAACTGGCGGCCATGACGAGTCTTCTTAGATAGGACCACAAAGCGCTTCCTCACGTTAAGCATGGCAAATGACGCCTGGAGCGCCGCTGCCGCGAAAATCGGGGGCACGCCTTTAAGGTTTGCTTTGGGCCACTATCGTATTTCGCCGGAGGGCTCGCATCGGAGGACGTTTACCAGCGATTCGGCAACTTGATTTAATCTTTGCCTCGGGTAGTTGGTGGTTGGGTGCCGTGCGTATCAAGCGTCGAGAGCTTTCTGAGAGCCAGGTCGAACTCTTGAATTCCGAAATTGGAGTTGCGGCCTCCGAAAGGGGCATTGAAGGACGCGTGTGCGGCGAGGGCTGCGCAATGAAGTGCCCGTCGTGCGGTTCGACGCAATGCCAATGCAAATGCTCGCCCTATTGCCCGGATGCGCCGCGCAAGCTTTCGAGCGATCCGGAGCGCCATCCGATCGAGCCCATAATCGCGCCCTTGGTGTTCGAACTGAAGCGCACCGGTTTCTTGGATCCGTCCTGGTCGTGCGAGGGGCATAACGGCCCTGATGGCTTGCTCCAGAAACTGCCGCGCGTGTGGTTCAATTGCAGCTCGATGGTGCAGGTGCGGCTGCTCGCAAACAGCCTGTCTTGTTTGCGCGCGAATAAGTCGCTTCGCCATCCGTGGCATTTGATCGTGACGTTTTCCGATCCCGACAATCCGGAGACGACATTCTCGCTTGAGCCCAATCTCGCGGAAGGCGAGAAGGCCTCCTTGGCCGATCTGCAAAGCGATATCGGCACGCTCGTCTATGCGTTGAGGTCCGCGCTGCGCGATGAGGCTCGCTCGCTCCAAGGCGCGCTGGGCTAGAGTAACTGCATTTCAAATCACATCTGTCATCGCCCGGTTTATCCGGGCGATCCAGACTCTGAAGTGCAGGTGATTCTGGATGGCCCGGATGAACCGGGCCATGACACTGAGTAAAGTTGAAAGCAAGCTGGCCTAGGCGTCGGGCGCAAGGCCGCAGCCGCAACGCCTCGCCGCTTCGCCGCGCCTTAATCGGTCAGCTCGGTGCGAATAAGGATCGGCCCCTGAAGCGTCTTATGCACGGGGCATTTGTCGGCAATTTCGAGAAGCTTTACCCGCTGCGTCGCATCGAGCGCGCCCTCAAGTGTGATCACGCGCGTCAATCGATCGATCTTGGTGCCTGGCGGTATATCGCAATCGGCGCAATCGTCGGCGTGAATGCGTTCGTGGCGAACCGCGACGCTGACATCGCTCAGCGGCAATTTCTTGTGCTCGGCATAGAGCCGGATCGTCATGGAGGTGCAGGCGCCGAGCGCGGCGGCGAGATAATCGTAAGGACCGGGTCCGAGATCATTGCCGCCCACATTTTTCGGCTCGTCCGCAATCAGCACATGACCAGCGGCTTCGATCCGTTGCGCGAATTTGCCTTGATGCATCTCGCGCACGATCACCGTGCCTTCAAAATCCGAGGCCATTGCGTTTCCTTATGCTGCTCGCGCTCGCGTCGATGATGCGCCGGGCGGCGGCGCGGGCCAAGCGACCGACACGCACTGCGAGATCTGCAGTCCTACGAATGTGTCAGCCCGGCTGGTTGGCTCGTTTCTCGCGATCAAGATCAGCCAGTAGCGCGAACGCTGCCTGTGGCGTCAGCTTTTTCCAATCAAGCCAGTTTGAGAGTGTGCCAAATCGTGGGCGGATGGTCACCGGGGTCCCGGGAAAGTCACCCGATTCAATGATCTTCGCGCGGTTGACCTTTTGATGCTTCTCGATCTTAGAGGCACTGGTACCCTTGAATCTCCGAAAGGTATACACAAACACCTCCCCCTCGTTCGCGACGCCTTTGTCGTTCTCCCCCGTGAACTCAAATAGCTTTACGAGATCCCGCTGTGCCACCTCGAGGCCCGTTTCCTCCTTGATTTCACGGACAGCACATTCGACGGCGGTTTCGTCGGGTTCGATCAGTCCGCCATAGAGGCCAAGACGGCCGGGATAGACCGGATCATCACTGAGGCGCCGTTCCATGAAATAGGTTGGTGTGAAGACGCCTTCGTTCTTCAACAACACCAATGCGAAGCGATCCTTTGTTCTCGCTTCTTCATGAACACCGATGCTCTCCTCAGCGAGCTTGCGTCGGACTGAGAGCACTGCTCTGTCCGCTAGCAGCATGCGCATATCATTATTCCCCCCCACTAAAAAGGGGAGCGATTCTCGAATATTCCGTCGCCATTTCAGATGCAGTGACGGTTCTCTTGTTTCAGCAAACAAGCAAAGTCTTCGCTGCATCTCCCCTTTCTCAATGATTACACCTCAGTTGATCGCACACGCAATTTATTGCGTGGCTTTATCGTGACTCAATCCAATTTGATTGGTGGGAGGGACTTTGGGACGTGCAATGGCTAAGGCCCACGGCGGCGCTTGGACCAATTGCGGCTGCCGGTTTTGCCGGCGGTCGAGCGCGGGCGCGGCGGTCCACCGTCACCCCAACCCCAATCCCCCTCCCGCAAGGGGAGGGGGGATTCGTTATGAATCGCCCCTCCCTCGACGGGGGGGGGCAGAGCGCGAAGCGCTCGGGGAGGGTGTACGCCTCTTGCCGAGGCGCGGGGAATCGGAACGGTCGAGGGACGCGCTTTCCAATTCGACGGAAATGTCTTCGCTGCGGGCGAACGGATCGTCTGCCACGGCAAGCTCGGTTGCTTGCAAACGCTTGACCTCGTCGCGGATGCGCGCGGCGGTTTCGAATTCGAGATCGGCGGCGGCTTCGCGCATTTTCTTTTCGAGATGCTCGATATGCGCGCGGATATTGTGGCCGATGAAAGTTTCGCCTTCCTCGGCAAAGCCTTCGACCGTCACCTGCACATGATCGCGCTCGTACACCGAGCCCAAAATGTCGCCGATATTCTTCTGGATCGATTCCGGCGTGATGCCGTTGGCCTCGTTATAAGCGACCTGCTTTTCGCGGCGCCGGTCGGTCTCGGCGATCGCGCGCTCCATCGAATCGGTGATACGATCCGCATAGAGAATGACGCGGCCTTCGACATTGCGCGCGGCGCGGCCGATGGTCTGCACCAGCGATGTGGTCGAGCGTAAAAAGCCTTCCTTGTCGGCATCGAGGATCGCCACCAGCGCGCATTCGGGAATATCCAGGCCCTCGCGCAACAGATTAATGCCGACCAGCACATCGAACGCGCCGAGCCGCAAATCGCGCATGATCTCGATGCGCTCGATCGTGTCGATGTCGGAATGCATATAGCGCACGCGCACGCCATGTTCGTGCAGATACTCGGTGAGGTCCTCGGCCATGCGCTTGGTGAGTGTCGTTACCAGAGTGCGCTGACCCTTCGCTGCCACCAGCTTGCACTCGGCCATCAAATCATCGACCTGGTTTTTCACCGGGCGGATGATGGTGGGCGGATCGACAAGGCCGGTCGGGCGGATGACCTGCTCGGCGAATGCGCCCTGCGTCTGCGCCATTTCCCACGGCCCGGGCGTCGCCGAGACATAAGTCGTTTGCGGGCGCATCGCGTTCCATTCCTCGAAGCGCAACGGGCGATTGTCCATGCATGAGGGCAGGCGGAAGCCGTATTCCGCGAGCGTCGCCTTGCGCCGCCGGTCGCCGTGATACATCGCGTTGAGCTGCGGCACGGTCACGTGGCTTTCGTCGACGAACACCAGCGCATTGTCCGGGATGTATTCGAACAGAGTCGGTGGCGGCTCACCGGGTTTGCGCCCCGTCAAATAGCGCGAATAATTCTCGATGCCGGCGCACGAGCCGGTCGCCTCGATCATTTCGAGATCGAAATTGGTGCGCTGCTCGATGCGCTGCGCTTCCAGCAGCATGCCCTTGGCATTGAGATCGGCGAGGCGCCCGCGCAGCTCCTCGCGGATCAGTTTGATCGCCTGCGTCAATGTCGGGCGCGGCGTGACATAGTGCGTATTGGCGTAAAGCTTGATGAAATCGAGCTTGAGACTCGTTTCGCCGGTGAGCGAATCGAACTCCGAAATGTCGTCGACCTCGTCACCAAACAGCGAGACGCGCCACGCGCGATCTTCATAG
>JBAQHC010000477.1:0-2577 GCA_049288095.1 Alphaproteobacteria bacterium
TCGAAGCTCAAGCCATACCAAATCACATCGCGCCAGGCGCCGAACTTGAAGCCGACATTTTGGTATATGCCCACCGGCGACATGCCCATGAAACGATGCAGCGCTTCGCTCGCCGCATTCGGCAGCGTGATGCCGCCATAAAGGCTTCGAAAACCCTGGCGCTGTAAAAGCGCGAACAGCAAGCGATAAAGTTGTTTGCCGAGTTCTCTGCGATGATAATCCGGGTGCAAATAGGCGGTGACGTTTGCCGACCATTGATAGGCGGCGCGCGCGATATGCTGACTTGCGTAGACGTAGCCGGCAATGCGCCCGTTATCGTCGGCGACAATCCACGGGTAGCTCGCGCCGATATCGGCGATGCGCGCGCGCATTTCTTCCGCGCTCGGCGCCTCCGCCTCAAAAGAAACGACACTGTCGGTGACATAAGGCGCATAAATTGCGGCGACTGCTTCTGCATCGCTTAAGAGGGCGCGGCGCGCACGAAGAGAGGTCATGGTTTGGATTTCCCCGACGAAGCGGCTGAAAGCGCGCTTGACTTAGCCGGCATCGTCTAAGATAAGAGACGATATGTCAACTATATCAGACGAACTCTCGGGCTTTCTGGCCGATCGGTTGCGCACCGCGCGCGAGAAGCGCGGCTGGTCGCTGGCCGATCTTGCCGAGCGATCGGGTGTCTCCAAGGCGATGCTCAGCAAGATCGAGCGCCAAGAAGTGAGCCCGACGGCGAGCATTCTTTCGCGCATCGCGACCGCCTTCGACATCACGCTGGCCGAGCTGTTGAGAGAAGAGCAAACCGTTTCCAAACGCCTGCTCAGAGTGGACGATCAGCCGTTCTGGCAAGATCCCGAGACTCATTACACGCGGCGCCAGGTGTTTCTTGATTCGCGCAATCCGCTCGAGCTTGTCGACGTTCGGCTGCCCGCCGGCGCCTCTGCGTCGTTTCCAAAGAGCGCCTATGAGCTCACGCGCCACGTCATCTGGGTGCTCAAGGGTCAGCTCACGATCATCGAGGGGCAGGAGGAGCATGTGCTCAAGAGCGGCGATCGCTTGGAGTTCGGCCGCCCTGCCGACGTAACATATCGAAATGTATCGAGCGCGCCTTGCCGCTATCTCGTCGCGCTGCTGCGTATCTAGATCAGGCTTGAGGCGACCAACATGAATGCCCCGAATCTGCAACCGACGCTCACCGGACCGCGCGTGCTCGTGCGTCCTGTCGTGCCGGGGGATTGGCAGGGCATGTTCGCGGCCGCGTCCGATCCCGAGATTTGGGCCGTGCATCCCGTGCGCGATCGTTATACCGAGCCGGTGTTCCGTGCCTTCTTCGACGGCGCGCTTAAGTCGGGCTCCGCGTTCACATTCGTTGATCGCGAGACCGGCAAGATCATCGGCTCAAGCCGCTATTACGGCTACGATCCGAAGCTCAGCGAGATCGAAATCGGCTGGACGTTTCTTGCACGTCCCTATTGGGGCGGCAGCACTAACGCCGAGGTGAAGAAGCTGATGCTCGATCATGCCTTCACCTTCGTCGACACGGTGGTGTTCTGGGTGGGCGATACCAATTGGCGCTCCCAGCGCGCCATGGAAAAGATCGGCGGCATCAGGCGCGCAGGGCTTCAGCCGCGCCATCTCGACGGTACGACCTATCAGCACGTCGTGTTCGAAATCCGCAAAGACGAAATCAAAAATCCCTCTCCCCTTGAGGGAGAGGGCAGGGTGAGGGGTTGAATCAGAGAGTCTTCGCTTGCAGACCCACCCTCACCCGACATTTGCTCGCGCGGCTAACAAATGCCGGCCTCTCCCATCGAGGGAGAGGCGAATAAATCAAGGCCATTTGGCGATGGGTGGCATGGAGGACAAAATTGTTTCGATGTTGCCTGAGGTGCGCAGGCCGAAGCGCGTGCCGCGGTCATAGAGCAAATTGAACTCGACATAACGGCCGCGCCGGATCAATTGCTCCTCGCGCTCGGCCTCGGTCCACGGCTCGATCATCCGCTTACGGACGATCGGTAGATACGCCTTAAGGAAGGCGCGCCCGACATCTTGCGTGAAAGCAAAATCCTCCGTCCAATTGCCGCTGTGAAGATGATCGTAAAAAATGCCGCCGATGCCGCGCGCTTCCTTGCGGTGCGGCAGATAGAAATATTCGTCGCACCACTTTTTGAAGCGCGCGTAATAGTCAGCGCCGTGTTTGTCGCACGCTTCTTTGAGCGCCGCGTGAAACGATCTGGCATCGGACGCATCGTCTTTGCGCTGGTCCGTCAAAGTCGGCGTCAAATCGGCGCCGCCGCCGAACCATTGCTCGCCGGTCACGACCATGCGCGTGTTCATGTGCACGGCGGGCACGCGCGGATTACGCATATGCGCGATCAGCGAGACGCCGCTTGCCCAAAACCGCGGGTCCTTGTCGGTGCCTTTCACCTCGCCGCGGAAATTTTCCCCGAACTCGCCGTAGACGGTCGAGATGTGAACGCCGACCTTCTCAAACAAGCGCCCTTTCATCAGGCCGCCTTCGCCGCCGCCCTGATCTTCGGTCGTGCTGCGCTTCCACGGCGTAAACTCGAAGCGGCCCGGCCGCCC
>JBAQHC010000478.1:0-1527 GCA_049288095.1 Alphaproteobacteria bacterium
GCTTCCCCCTTCATCGCATTCGCCGTGATGGAGATGATGGGCGTACGAGGCAAGCCTTTGGCGGCTTCATATTCGCGGACAAGCCTTGTGAGCTCGAATCCGTCCATCACCGGCATGTGGCAGTCCGTTAAGAGGATGGCGAACCGGCCCGAACGCCAGCTGTCGAAGGCTTCTTGGCCGTTCGCGGTCAAGACGCTTGCGTATCCGAGACGGGTCAGCTGTCCTTCGATGACTTCGCGATTTGTCGCATTGTCCTCGGCAACTAAAATGAGTTCGCGGCGCCTCTCCGCTTCAGGCACTGAAGGGGCTTCGCGCGCGATCATTATGACCGCTTCCTCGGGGGTCAGTACCTCAGGGCTCGCAAGACCCAGCGCGATTGCGACGCCGTTGATGAATACCGCGCGACGCATCGGCTGCGCATCGACCTCGATAATGTTGTCGGCGCGCAGGAGTTGAACGCCGTCTGCGCTCGGATCGCGAATGATGACGCATCTGATATCGCTCGCCACGTCTCCGAGCCACGTGACGGCACCATGGACTTCGCTTGGATAGAGGTCGGAACAGAAGACAACGAGCGGCACGGTGCCTTTGACGATGGCAGAGGTCTTCACTTGTTCGATAAGGCTATCGAGCTGAGCGACTTCCTGCACATTGGCGCGCCAGAACTCGAGATAGCTGCGGCAGAATGCGCGTTCCTCAGAGCTGCGTCCAGCGAGAAGAATGGAATGGCCGGCAAAGTCGCAATTGTTTTCGGGCGGTGACACCGAACTTGTCGAGGGCAGCGGCAGGCTGACGATGAATTTGGTGCCCAGGCCCAACACGCTGTTGACGGCAATTTCGCCCCCCATCATTTCGGTCAGGCGCTTGCAGATTGCAAGCCCTAGTCCGGTGCCGCCGAAGCGGCGCGTCGTCGAGCTTTCGGCCTGGGAGAATTCCTGAAACAGTTTCTTTTGATTCTCTTCTGAAATTCCGATGCCGTGGTCGATGACGGAAAATCGAATCCAACCGGGCCGCGAGGGATCAGCGTCGGCGCGGACGACGACTTCGCCGTTCTTCGAGAACTTCACAGCATTGCCGCAGATGTTCATCAGGATCTGGCGGATGCGCACCGGATCGCCGCGGACATTGCGGGGCAATGCCGGATCGACATAGGTCAGGAGCCTCAACCGGCTGGTCGTGGCCGCGATCGCAAGGGGCGCAACGGCGCTTTCGACAACTTCGGCAAGCGAAATTTCGGCGTCTTCGATTTCTAGCCGCCCGGCTTCGATCTTCGAGAAGTCGAGAATATCGTTGATGATGCGCAAGAGCGCGTAGGCGGATTCGCGAATCGTCCTGAGGCTCCGACGCTGCGAATCGGCGAGCGAAGTCTGCGACAGAAGATCGGCCATGCCGACAATGCCATTCATCGGCGTGCGTATCTCATGGCTCATCGCGGCAAGGAACGCGGCCTTCGATCTTGACGCGGACTCAGCATCGTCGCGCGCGGTCGCGAGGTCGGACTCCATTTTCACGCGCTCGGTTATGTCT
>JBAQHC010000479.1:0-1966 GCA_049288095.1 Alphaproteobacteria bacterium
ATAGTGGCCAACACCCTCTCGAACCATCCGAACGATAAGGGCGAAGCCATCCCCACCTTGGATGCGATCTCGACTGAGAGCTTGTGAAAATATCGTGTGCGTGGGCAGTACCACCCGCCCGACGTACTGCCCGAAGTGAGGTAAAGTTAGCCGCAGTCTCATCAAGCCATAAGGGAGATTGCTGCTATGGGCCTCATTTCGGAGCCACTGATTGTCGTGACCGCACCCGATTCGCCCGTCGAGGCAATCGCGTGTTCGAGTGGTTCGTGTGTGTCTCGGCTCTTGCGTCTGCGGCGTGTGAATCGAGAGGACGTCATCCGCGTGCCAGCGCGTTTGGAGGATTGGCTGCCGCCCGACCACTTGGCGCGCCAGATCTGGACAATGGTTGAGGGGCTGGACTTGACCGAGTTCTACGTGGACATCCAGGTGGCAGACAGCACACCGGGCGCGCCCGCGACCGACCCGTTGCTTCTGGTGGCCGTGTGGGTGTACGCGACCAGCCAAGGCGAAACGTGTGCCCGCGCCGTGGCCGATTTGTGTGTCAACCATGTGGCCTACATTTGGTTGTGCGGCGGCGTGTCGATGAACTACCACACGTTGAGCGATTTTCGGACTCGGTACGGGGCTGCCTTGGACCAGTTGATGACCCAGGTGGTGCAGCGCATGCGGGATGCGGGGTTGATTGAATTTGACGTCCATGCTCAAGATGGGATGCGGGTCCGCGCCAGCGCTGGAGCGGCTTCGTTTCATCGCGAAGCGACTTTGTCCAAATCGTTGGAAAAAGCGCAGGCGCAGGTTCAGGTCTTGGAACAAGCTCGCGCCGCTGAAACGAGTGGCCTTTCGGCACGCGAGCAGGTCGCTCAGGAACGCGCCGCTCAAGAGCGTGTGGAACGGTTGACGGCGGCTCTGGCGGAATTGCCCGCTGTGCGAGCGGTCAAGCCCGCCGATGAGCGCGGGGACGCGCGAGTGTCCAGCACTGACCCCGAGGCACGGGTGATGAAAATGGCAGATGGCGGCTTTCGGCCCGCCTACAACTGGGAGTTCGTCGTGGACACCGCCCGGCTGGTCATTACGGGGGTCGAGGTGGTCAACGTAGGCAGCGACAAGGCCCAGACCTTGCCGATGTTGGAGCAGGACCAGCGACGCGGTGGTCGCTTGCCGCACGACTGGCTGATGGATGGCGGGTTTGTGACCCTGTCGGCTATCGAAGTGGCGGCTGTGGAGCGACGGGTGCGCGTTTTGGCCCCCGTCCCTGAACCGAAGGACGAAACGCGCGACCGCTATGCGCCGCTGCCGAGTGACTCCCCCGCTGTGGCCGCTTGGCGTCAGCGCATGGGCACCGACGAGGCCAAAGAAATCTACAAGTTGCGCGCGGCCACGGTCGAGTGTGTCAATGCTCAAGCTCGCACGAGCCACGGGGTCTACCAGGTGCGAGTGCGCGGGCGCGCCAAAGTGAGATGCATCGCCTTGTGGGTGGCAATCACGCACAACTTGCTCATCTGGATCCGCGACGTGCAAACGCCGCCCGCCTCCCTTGAACAGCCCGTCAGCACGGCCTGACGCAACTGCGATCCTCCCAGACCGGGGACAAGCGGTCTCGGATTGGAGAGTGGACGATGGACCGAGCATCGGCTGGTCAGATCGAGTTGGGCTTCTCATCGGATGACCTCGTTCGACTGGCATCTGCCCGCTGCTCATCCGGGTGATCAGCCCAGCGGCGCTGGCATTGACTGGAACGTGTTGGAGAAAACCCTGCCGCCATTGAGGGCGGGCAGACAATAAATTCACAAGCTCTGAGTCAAACTGCCCGCCTTGTACTCTGTGCCGCACACATCGCATCTCATCATATCCTCTCCTGTTGATAGGGCAGGGGGCTGTCCCACTGCCACGGCTTACATCGGTGTAATCTCGTTATGTACAGTGACTGGTGTGACGGGTTCAGGGCACTTTCAAACTCTCTCTATAC
>JBAQHC010000480.1:0-7247 GCA_049288095.1 Alphaproteobacteria bacterium
GTTGGAGGCCGCGTGCGTCGAGGCGCTCGGGGTTGGTGTTGCTGGCGTAGTAGAAGCCGTCCGGCACGGGGGCGGCGCCCGCAATCATGAAATGATCGCGCAATTGGCCGGCGGGCAGGATCATATAACGGTCGGCGATTTCGAGCGTTGAGCGCCCGTCATCCTCCGGCACCATCACCTCATGAAGCTTCTCGCCGGGCCTGATGCCGACGACCTTGATCTTCATATTGGGCGCAAGCGTTGCGGCAAGCTCGGTCATGCGCATCGACGGAATCTTCGGCACGAAGATCTCGCCGCCTTGCGTCATCGCCATGGACGAGAGAACGAAATTCACCCCTTGCGGCAGAGTGATCCAGAAGCGCGTCATGCGCTCGTCGGTGATCGGCAGAAATTCCGCCTTCTCTTCGATGAGCTTCCTGAAGAACGGCACGACGCTGCCGCGTGAGCCAACGACATTGCCATAGCGTACGACGCAAAACCGTGTGCCATCAGCACCGGCGAGATTATTGGCGGCGACGAAAATCTTGTCGGAGGCGAGCTTTGTCGCACCGTACAGATTGATCGGGTTGGCCGCCTTGTCGGTCGAAAGCGCGACGACGCGTTTGACACCCTGCTTGATGGCTGCCGTAACGACATTTTCGGCGCCGAGAATATTGGTGGCGACGCACTCGAACGGGTTGTACTCGGCGATCGGCACATGCTTCATCGCAGCGGCATGAACGACATAGTCGACGCCGCGCATCGCCATTTCCAACCGGTCGCGGTTGCGCACATCACCGATGAAGTAGCGCATGCACGGGTGCTTATCGACCGGAAAGCGCTGTGCCATCTCGTATTGCTTGAGCTCATCGCGCGAAAAGACGATGAGCTTGCGCGGGTTGAAGCGCCGCAGGACCGTCGAGACGAACTCGTTGCCGAAGGAACCCGTGCCGCCGGTGACTAGAACAACCTTGTCGTTGAGGTCGATCGACGGCGCCGAGAAATCCCGCGCCAGGAGGCCTTGAGCGAGACCCAAGCTGGCTTCGGGCTTAACCGCGCGTTCGGCTTTGTGAACGGCTTTTGAGTATTGTGGCGACATGCTTTTTCGAAGCTCGCTTTGGTTGACGCAAGCTTGCATGCGGCGGCTAAAATGCCCGTTAAAATGGATGCGCAAAATTGACGTTTGAAGCCTGCACGCTTGGTTAATGAATCGGAAAATTGGGTGTTTGGGTTCGGCAAGCGGCTCCGGCTTGTGGGAGCGCGCGAACGGTCCTCTGCTCAAGCCGGCGAGATCGTGTAGCCAAGGCGCAGCGGCGCGTTGCTTGGCCAAGGCTTGCGCGTCTCGTCCAGCTCACCGGCCGAGAGCGCGACACGGCAAAACACCTTGCCCTTCACCATGCGGTGCGCGACGAGGCCAAGATAGGCGTCGGAGTCTTCGGTGGCAGCGATACGGATGGCGTGTTTAGCATCACCGATGACCATTGAGCCGTCCGTCATGCCGACGCCGGCAGATGCGGAGACGAGAAAAGAAACCGGCTCGCCGTGATCGATCGTCTCGCCTTTGAGCGCGAAGCGCTCCGGCCGTTCGCCGCCATTGTGCGTCTCGAAATAAAGCGTTTCGGGGTCGACGGCTTCCGGGAGGAGCGTGATGTTGCCGAGACGCAAAGTGCCGGCGGCACCGTTCATCGCCGGCAGCATATAACTCACAGTGATTTTCGGCTCGTCCCTGGCGATCTCGATGAGCTTGATCGCGTCGCCCCCCGGCGCCGGCATGACGGCCTTTAAGGTCACTACGCCCGTGTCGCGGTCGGTCATCATTTGCGGCTCGACGGCGGCAAGATCGGTCCATTTCGGCTGGCCGACAAATTCCGAGATCAACGTGCCGGAGAACCAATCGAAGGCGTGCACGACATCGTCATAGGCGCCATGCGGAATTGTGCCGATCAGCGCCTGGCCGTGTTCGGTGAAACACAAGCGATCGATCGCGAGGCCCTTGCGCGGGTTGAGATCGAGCGAGATCAGCTCGCTCCTGAGCGTGAGCTTACGCGGGGCGCGTTCGATGCAAATGGGTTCGAGCGCAGGCCGATTGACGCGAATCTGCGGCGAGGGCGGGGCAGCGACTTCGCTTTCGAGTCGCGCCAGCTCCATGAGCATCTTCGTAAAGCGTTTCTCGGTGATGTGGGTGCGAAAATCGCTTGAAGCGAGCCAGCACAGCCGCCGCCAATGCTCGGTATTCGTGCTTTGCGCTTGCGTCAAGCGCTTGATCAGCGCGCGGCAACGCCGGTTGATTTCGAAATCGGCGCGCCCCGTCACCGCCCAACGCGAGACATTATATTTCATCTGCTTCTTCACGGGCACGGGAAACGCCGCCGATTCAAGCTTGAGTGGATGCATCTCCTCCGCTGCGCCGCGCGGCGGCACTGCCTCGGCCGTCGAAATCCATTCGATTTCGGGCCGCGTGAGCAAGCGCGTGAGGGCCTCTTCGATGAGCCGCCACTCGCTCTCTTTGTTGGCCGCTGAAGCTTCGGTCTTGTAGCGGCCCGGGCGAAAGTCGAAGACCTCCGCATCGTTGCTGTAAAGCGCGAGTGTTCTTTCTCCGGTGCCAGCGCGGGAGACGATGTGCTCGATGTAGTGGTCGAGCTCGATATCGCCATGTGCGAGGCGCTGCAGTTTCTGAAAAACGACCGTGTTGGTCCAAATGACGGGAAGCGCCGAGCTCTGGCCTTGCGCGAGTTGGACGTGATAGCGCCACTCGCTCTCCCACTCGGGATGCGCGTAAGCGCACATATCCCAATCCATCAGGATCGCTTGATAACCGGCCTCGGCATAGAGCGGGAGGATGCCGCCCGAATAGGCTTGCTCATTGACAAGGGCGACGCGCGGGCGCCGTCCGAACAAGCGGTCGTAAATCGCATGCCCGAGCTTCAGATTCCATCGCGTCAGCTCAGCAGGAAAAAGCGGCGCAATCATTTGCGAGTAGCCGGAGCCGATCGGCTCGATCAATCCGCGCTCAATCAGCTCGCGGCACTTCGCGATCCAGCTCGGGTCGATGCGTTCGATCTCTTCGAGTGTGTAGCCGGTGGCCTCGATGCCGAGCGGGCGACCCAGTTTCTCGGCGAGCCGTAGGATTGGCCAATAGCAGCGCTCGATGACGGTGGGGCGGCTCTCCTCTTCGATTGAGGAGAACATGAGGTTTAGGTGAAAGAAGGCGTGGAGCCGAAGCATCTTAGCCCGCCTTGGCGCGCGTCTCGCGGGCTTGCCTCGCATCGATCGTGATCTTGATCGCCTTGATCGCGGCTTCGGCGTGCGCGCGCGCTTCGGCGACGTCGATGCCGGTCGTGATCACCATGGCCGAGCGGCTGGTGGTGTCCTTGGTCGTGTGCGTGACATCGCCGACGCCGCGGCTCAAAATCAGATGCTCAACGCCCGGCATTTTGCGGGCTTGCTCAACGCCGGTGATCGAGACGATGCGGCCGGGCTCCGGAAAGAGATAGCGCTGCACAACGGGACGCTGCAGCTTCGGCGTCACTTCGGCATGCGAGATGCGCTCGCCAAGCGCGGCTTTGATCGCGACACCGACGAAATCGACACCGGTGTTGAGCGGGATTTCGAGCGTGCAGAAATAACCACCCGAGAGCCGCGGCGCGAGCTCGATGATGTGGGCGCGGCCTTTGTGCACGACCACATCGCCCTTGATAGTGCCGACATTGAAATCCAGCGCATTTGCGGCAAGCGCAACCGTGCGCCGAACATCGTCCTGCACAGCGGGCGGCAGGCTGCTCGGTTGGTCGCCGCCATTCTCGATGAAATAGGGCGCGTAACGTTCGAGCAACTCGTAATTCCGGTCGGCGAAACCGGGCGTGAGAATGTCTTTGCCGACAACGACGGATTCGGTCGAGACTTGAGGGCCGTCGAGATAGGCTTCGGCCATCACGCGATGCGTCGGCGATATCTCTCGCGCCTGCTCAAACGCCCATACCGTGTCGACATCGCGCGTCAAGCGCACAACGCCGCGGCTGCCGCGGCTATCTACGGGCTTAACAATCAGCTCGCGGCGCGCGCGCAGCCTCTCAAGATGATCGGCGCTGTCGACCGCAGCGAACCATGGAATCGGGATACGCGCTTCGGCTAAGCGCTCTTTCATCGCAAGCTTGTCGGTCGCGATACGCGCGGCTTCAAGGGAGAGGCCGGGCAAATTTAGCGCATGAGCGACCGAAGCTACGGTCAGCGGCACGTCCGCGCCGATCGATAGCACGCCGTCGATCTTCCCCTTCGTGCGCTCGTATTCGTGTGCCCAGGCAACCGTAGCCTCGACGTCATAAGTCGAAGCAATCAACGCATCGTCCGCCTCGGCTAGGCCCGGCGCGCTGGGTGAGCCATCGCTCACGACGACACGAAGCCCCATCTCCTTGGCGCGCCTTATGCCGTGAACGGCTTCGATGCCGCCGCAGATGATGAGGATGGTGCGCTTCATCCGAAATACATCCCGCCATTGACGTTGAGCGTCTGACCCGTGATGTAAGCGGCGCCGTCGCTGCACAGAAACACGACGGCCGCGGCGACTTCCTCCGGCGTAGCGATGCGGCCGATGGGAATGCCGGCGGCCTTCGTTTTGCCCTCATCGGAGGACAGCTCCCGTGCAATCATGTCGGTTTCGACAAGCCCCGGCGAAACCGCGTTGGAGGTGATGCCTTTGCCGGAGTAGAGCTTGGCGATCGATTGCGTGAAATTGATGAGGCCGGCTTTGGCAGCCGCGTAATGCACTTGGCGCATGCCACCCCATTGGCCGCCGATCGAAACGATATTGACGATGCGGCCCCAGCCGTTTTTCACCATTGGCGGAAGCGCTTCCTGAGTGAAGGCAAAGGGCCCACGCAGATTCGTTTCTAGGACCAGATCCCATTGCGCATCGGTGATCGTCTCGAATGGGCGCTCGTCCGCGATGGCGGCGTTGTTGATGAGGATGTCTATCGGCCGTTCGAAGTGGCCCGCTGCGGCCGATATCGCCGCGCGGATCGACGCACGGTCGTGAATGTCGACCTCGACCGGATAGGCACACGGATATTTGTCGCGCAAATCATCGATGCCCGCTCTGCTGCTGCAATAGCCGCACGCGACCTTATAGCCCTGATCGAGCAAAAGGCGCGCAATCGCTTTGCCGATGCCCCGGCTCGCGCCCGAAACAAATGCAAGTCGCCGTGTCCGCGTGGGGTTGCCCATCTCATTCAAACGAGGATTTGTAGGTCATATCGTCCAGCGTGTGGCCGCCAAGCAGCATGGGCAGAAGATCTTCCTTGGCGTCGATCTCGCAATGAACGAGCACAGCCCCCGGCCGCTTGAGCGCAGTGCCGAGCTTGCGCTCGACTTGGCTCGGCCGCGTGATTGTCACGGCATCGATGCCGTATGCCTTTGCGATCTTCGCAAAGTCGGGATTGTATTTGCCGCCGGTTGAGGGATCTGAATGCCAATTCTGGCGCTGAAATTGCGCGACGATGTTGAGCGCATGGTTGTCGAGCACGATGATCTTGATGTCGAGCTCCATCTCGGCGATTGCCGCGAGCTCCTGAATATTCATTTGCAGGCTGCCATCGCCAACGATGCACACGACTTTTGTATCCGGCTGCGCCAGCTTTGCGCCGATCGCTGCCGGCAGATCAAAGCCCATGGTTCCGTGACCCGACGAGGTGAGGAGCTGGCGGCGCGGATAATCGAATGAGCAATGGCGCGCGGCCCAGATCTGGTGCTGACCAACGCCCGTTACGAAGATCACATCTTCATTCGCTGTCAGGCGATCGATCATCGCAATGACATATTGGGGCTTGAGCCGATGAGCCGGCGTCATCGCCGATAGATAGTGATTCTCCTTCCAGTCGGCGATTTGCCTCAGCCAGACTTCCGTCTTGCCGAAGCTGCGCTGGCCGACATTCAAAAGCACGTTTAGCGCGGCGACGGCTTCCTTCGCATCGGCATTGATCGCAAGATCGAGCGGCACGCGGCTGTGCTGAAGCTCGTTCTTGTCAAGCTCGATGCGGACGATCTTTGCATTGGGCGCCGTCTTCTCCGGCAGGCTGCCGGTCTGGCGCAAGTGAAACGTCGTGCCGATGCCGATCAGCAAATCGGAATTGTAGATCGCGAGGTTCGCGTACTGGCCGCCGGCATAGCCGCAAAGCCAAAGCGAAAGCGGATCGCGCGACGGGTAGACGCCCATGCCGGGCAAGCTCATCGTCACCGGAATGCCGCAGGTGTCGGCGAGCTTGCGAATTTCGCGCTCAGCGCCCGATGCGAGAGCGCCGCCACCAGCAAGAATGACCGGGCGCTGGGCTTCACCGATCATTTGTGCGAGCTCGAAGATCTGCGTCGTGTCGACCGGCGGCGCGAAGTAGCTGCGCGTCATTACCGGCAAGTATTCGGCGGCCTTCGGCGTCGCGCGCTGCACATTCATCGGCAGGTCAATGACGACTGGGCCCTGGCGTCCCGTGCTTGCAAGAAAGAAGGCATGCGCCATCAAATCCGGCAGCTCGCGCGCATCTTTTGCGAGAAACGCAGCTTTGGTGATCGGCGCCATGAGGGCGACGGTGTCGACCTCCTGAAAACCGCGTTGCTTGACGGGCAAGTCGCCACGCATATCGCTCATGCCGACTTGGCCGGTGAGAACGACAAGCGGCACATTGTCGAAATAGGCATCCGCGATCGGCGTGACTGCATTCGTTACGCCCGGGCCGGAGGTCACCATAAAAACGGCCGGCTTGCCCGTAAGCTTTGCATGGGCGATGGCGGCGTAGCCGGCGCCTTGCTCATTGCGCGGACAGATAATCTCGATCTTGGATTTGAATTCGATAACGTCAAGGATCGGCGCGATCGTCCCGCCTGGATAAATGAACACGCGGTCGACACCATTCGCGATGAAGGCATCGACGATCTTTTGTGCACCGGAAACGGACTCGATGGTGGGCGAGGCCCGGTCTTGCGCTCCCGGCCGCGAGATTGAGAGCGCGTTGGTATCGGTCATCTGAGGCGAGCCCCGCTACTGAAACAAACAGCAGAAACTCTCGCTCATCAGCGTTAATGCAAGACGAATTTGCACGCTGATAATAATTGTAAAGAAAGCGTTAAGACGTCTTTTGGGCGATGAGAATTGCCTCTCGCCCGAGATCGACTTCGGCGAGCGCGGCATAGATGAGCTTGCGCACTTCGGGGATGCCGGCCTTTGCGAAGGACTGGTCGAAATTGACGCGCTTCTTGTGACAGGCGCGGCCGAGCGTGTCATC
>JBAQHC010000481.1:0-2512 GCA_049288095.1 Alphaproteobacteria bacterium
GTACTATGGCGTACTGAATAATTGCATCGTGTACTATAATGATGCGGCCAACGGACCAAACTTCGGTTCATCCGACAAGTTCCTGTCTGAGGGCGGGTAAAGCGGCTAGGATAGGGGCATGAGTCAAAGTTTATTGTATCATGCCTTTGGGGTGCGGGTGTCCCTTCGGTGAGCGTGTGTGACCATTTTTTTGTCGGCGTGGCGGGGTGAACGCGGATCGGGCCTGCGAGTGCTGGTTTATCCGTGTCCCGCCGGTGAGGGTGTGTGGCCTTTTCTTTTTGTCGGCGTGGCGGAGTGAGAACGCGAATCGGGCCTGCGAGTACTGGCTGATCCGCGCGCGAATCTGTCGGCGCCGGAGCTTCGGCAAGCAGGGGTAGATTTTTTCATGAGGTCGTGGAAGCGAGAGGACAGGGTAACGAAAGATTGTCCGAGTCAGGGGTGGGCCAGCGCCGCCACAGTGGCTTGATAGTTCCACGGCATCCACGCGGTGGGTCCGTCGCGGAGCCGATGAGCATGCTTTCTAAGGGTGGTGAGATAGTCGAAGGGATTGATGCGAGACAGACGGCAGGTGTGGATCAGACTCATGAACAGATCGCCCACATGCGCGCCCTTTTCGGTTTTGTAGAAGAGGGAATTGGTGCGATGCCGGATCGCCATTTTCAACGCTCGTTCGCACAGATTATTGTCGAGGGGAGCTGCAGGCACACGCAGGAAGAGCGTCAGGGGTTCCCAATGTTTCAGCTCATAGCGCAGGGCCTCGCCGAGATTGCTGTTAGGTTCCACCTCTTGGGCTTCGAGCTTCCTTTGCATCCATTGTTTTAACGTGTCCATCAGAGGGCCGCTGATCCGTTGATGCAAGGCCAGTCGTTGTTCCGGCGATAGATGCTCTGTTTGGGCCTGTTGGTCACAGGCATAAACCCGTTGGATGGTTTCCAGGACATAGGCGCATTCTTCCGGGAAAGCGTCGGCCACCTCCACGAAACCGCGTCGGCCATGCGTGTTACAGTTGGCCAGCAACGTCGGGGTCGTGCCAGGCACGTTGCGGTCGAGCCCGTCGCACATCTGGATCGGAGCGTCCAAAGCGCTCGACCGTCGATCGAGCACCGCTTGAAGGTTTTCTCCGGCATGCCGCCGTCCACTGAAGAAGAGGGTCAAGGTGTGTTCGCCCTTTTTCACCACGATGCCGGTGGTAAACACACCGGTGCGGGGATTGCGTTCGTCGGCAGGCCGATCCTCGTCCTGGCGAATCTGCTTCTGGATGGTCAGGATTTTGACCGGGGTGTCGTCATTGAAGAAGATTTCGCCGTCGGCGGCGTCGCGCAGAAATCCTTCGTACACCCCGGCCAACTCCCGAAAATGTTCATCGATCAATTCCCATTGTGTGCCGGAGGGCAAGGGGACTCCAAAGTCCTCCTGCAGCTGCGCCATGCGATTCATCGGCAAGCCATAGCCGTAGCGCAAGACCGCCAGCATCGGGGCCACGTTGGGAGCGTATTTCTCCTGCCCCGCCTCCACCGGTGGCGTCGCGCTGAAGAGTTGGCCGCACGCCGCGCACCGCAATTTCTCCAGCTCGAAAACCGTCCCGGCGATGATCGGCTGCGCCTGCAGATGAAGCAGAACCAAGGGTCGCCCAGTGTCATAAAGTTGGCCGTGGTCACAGGCCGGACACTTTTGCCCGACCTTGAACTGGCTATGGGACACCTGGACTTTCTGCGCTCCCCAGTAGGCGTTGGCCGCGCGACGACCATGCCCTTTGCGCGGGGGCTTCTCGCCGGCCGTCTCGGTCGCCGGCTGGGCCGCTACCCCACGATTGAGCACCGCACGGGTCTTTTCGGTGCGCGCACCGAAAATCATCCGTAACAGACGTTGGATGGAGGTGGCCTTTTGTCGCACCTGCCGGCTGAGGAAGCACACCGTGTCGATCACCACCTTGAGCAACGCATAATCGCCGGGCTCCAGACTGCGACGTTCCAACCGTTCCGCGACGGCCGCCAACTGCGTTTCATCGGCTTCCAACCGGCGTGGCTCTTTCATGCCCCCTCACCCGCACGCAGTTTTTCCCGAAAATCCTTCGCTAACGGATAGCCTAACACGTCCTTGAGCGACAGGGTCACTAAGTGCTGCTTGTCCTTCTTCCCCCTCCCCGTGGTCTGACCCAGCCACAGCCAGTTCGCCGCCCGATAGCAGACGCCGGCAAATCGCTGCGTGTCTACAAAGGTTTCTAGATAGTAAATCGGATGCCCATACAACTGCTCCCAGTCTCGGCTAATGCGCCGGGCCACGCCGCCGAGAATGTGAATGGCCAGATGCGGCGTCTGAACCCACGGCAGGATCAGAAAACGTGTATTGTACGCGATCAGACGCAGATTACGCCGACGATCCGCCGACGTCCAGCCGATGAATCGATCTCGCGGCCCGATGTGCCAGGGCGCTGAACTCCAGCCCAAACAAGCGATCGGTCGGTCTGCGCAGGAGAGCAGATATTTGAGGTGTTCGCCGACCGGCTGGGTAT
>JBAQHC010000482.1:0-11095 GCA_049288095.1 Alphaproteobacteria bacterium
CTCTGGGGGAGGCTAGGAGGGGGATTGCAACGCACACCGGCATTTTCCAATCCCTCCCCTAACCCCTCCCAAAGGGAGGGGGACCGTGTGCAGTTGGTGAAGCATGTTCGCCGGCATTTTGCTCAACAGCGCCAAGCGCGTCCGCAAGGCGCGCCTTGGCGCTGCCTGGCGCGAGCGGCTTTTGCTGCGAGGCGTGCGGCGCCCAACCGGACGCGTGGATGATCTCGAACGTTGCAGAAATGCGTCCGTCTTTCGCTGGAAAACGCTGAGCGTAGATCTCCATCGCGCGAAACAAGGTCTTGCGCTTCAGCGGCCTTCTGCTTCGTAGGCGGATGATGTTGGTGGCGCCCATCGCGCGCAAATCCTTAAGCAGCGCGAGCGGCGATGCGTAAGTGACGGTGACACGGTCGAGATCGACGACGGGCAGCGCGAAACCCGCGTTTTGCAACAGGGCGCCGAGCGTGCGCACCTCGACAAAAGGCAAGACGCGCGGTGAAACGCCGCCTTCGACCTCCGCTTCGGCTTCGTAGAAGGCTTGGCGTAGCTCGGTCAGGCTTTCCCCGCCTATAAGCGCGCCGAGAAACAAGCCGTCGGGCTTGAGCGCGCGGCGAATTTGAATGAGCGCGCCGGGCAGATCATTCGTCCATTGCAAACTCAACAAGCTCACCACGAGATCGAGCGACTGATCGGCGATCGGCAGCGCTTCCTCATCGGCAACGAGCGCAGGAAGCCCGCCGCGCCGCGCAAGCGCTTCAATGCTCTCCATCGCGATGAGCGTTTCCACTTTGGCGGAGATTAGACTCGCGCGCAGCACCCCGCGGAAGAGTCCATCATGCGCGCCGATTTCGAGCGCGAGCGGGAATTGCCGGTTGATCGCGGCGAGACGGTCGATCACATCCTCGGCGGTGCGGGCGAGCAAATAATCGGCGCCGCTTGCCTCTCCACGCGCGGCGCGCGCGCGGCGCCGGCGCAAAAGCGCGCGGTCGAATGGAGCTTGATTGTCGGCCTCGGCCATCAGGCGAATATGGGCGCGCGCGTGAGTTCGGTCTATGCTCGCTGCCGCGAGCGGGCACGATGTCACTTGAACCTTTCGAAACGGCTGAACCGGCCCTAGCGCGGTTTGCGCTGAAGCCGGCGTTTCAGCGCGCGGCGAACGCCGTTGCGGCTATCGCTAAGCGCGGGTTCGATGTTCTCCTGCCGCCGCAATGCCTCTCGTGCCGGACGCTCGTCGATCAGCCCGGGCTTCTCTGTGCCAAATGCTTTTCCGGCGCCCAAGCGATCGCGCCGCCTTTCTGCCGTTCGTGCGGCGTGCCGCTTCCTTCTGCGAGTGGCATCTCCGGCCTTGCCCATGTCGATCTTTCCTGCGGGCGGTGCCTCACCGAGCCGCCGGTCTTCACCCGCGCGCGCTCAGTCTTTGTTTACGATGATGTCGCCCGCCGCTTGGTCCATGACCTCAAATACGGCGACCGGTTGGAGGGGCGGGCCAGTTTCGGCGCCTGGCTGGCGCGGGCCGGCGGCGATTGCGCCACGCAAGCCGATTTCATCATCCCTGTGCCGCTTCATTACATTCGGCTTGTACGCCGTCGCTACAACCAGGCCGTAGTGCTGGCGAAGGCACTCTCCCAGAGCACGCGCCGTCCGCTGGCGGTTGACGCCTTGCGCCGGGTTCGGCCGACGAAGTCACAGACGGGGCTCTCGGCGGACGCGCGCGCCTCGAATATGCGCGGCGCCTTTCAGGTCCGGAAAAACTGGGTGGGCCGCATTAAGGGCGCGCAAATCGTCCTTGTGGATGATGTCATGACGACCGGCGCGACGGTGAATGCCTGCGCGCGGGCGCTCAAGCGGGCGGGGGCTGCCGACATCACGGTGCTCACGCTCGCCCGAGTAAAAGAGCCAATGTGACGGTATTGCAGCTTGTGCGCTGCGAAATCGAACATAAATTAACCGGTAGGGGCCCGATTCGGCGTTCTTGCGTTGAGCCATGCCTAGGATTGTCATCTACACGTCGTTTTGCTGCCCGTATTGCGAGCGCGCCAAGGCGCTTCTCTGCCGCAAAGGTGTCAAGTTCGAAGAGATCGACGTGACCATGCGCCCGGGCCTCAGAGCTGAGATGCGCGAGAAGGCTGGCGGCTGTAATTCCGTGCCGCAAATCTGGATTGGCGACCGCCATGTCGGCGGCTGCGATGCGCTCCATGAGCTTGACGCCAAGGGCGCTCTTGACCCACTCCTGGCAGGCTGATCACGCTAAGGCGTGTTCATCAGATTCATCGTGCACGAAATTGACTCGGATTCGGGACGACGCCAGGGCCTGTTTCAGGCAGCAAAGGCTTTGCGCGAGTCTGGCCGGTTAGCGGCCGACGACGACACTTGTCTCATGGACATCCGCGAATGGTTCAACGAGAACCTGGAAAGGCCAGAGAGGCTAGCATTCTCCTCGCGCCCGAATGCAAGAGCAACAGCACTTAGCTGGTTCAAGGACACTGCAACCGAGCACATTGCGAAGATGCGTGAGATGCAGGGCGTGCTGGAGAAATATGGCATCACAGTAGAGATGATAACCGCGCGGCGGCTCGGCTATATTCTTTATGAGGACGAATATCAGATAGCTGCCTATCCGTTCAGCGATACGCCAACTTAATTGGGCCGATTGTCATGACTGTATTCAAAGCTGCCTGCGTGCAAATGCGTTCCTCACGCGATGTCGAGGAGAATGTGCGCATCGCGAGCGAGCTCATCCGCGAGGCGCGCTCGGCGGGCGCCGATTTCATCGCAACGCCCGAGAACACAACGATCATGGATGAGGATCGCGAGCGTCTTGCGAGCAGGCTCTATCCTGATACCGGCGACAACCCGCAAGTGCGCGCGTTTCAGGAGCTGACACAGAAAGTCGGTTGCTGGGTGCTGATTGGCGCGATGCCCGTGCTCTCGGACGATGGGCGATTTGCCAATCGATCGATCTTGATCAAGCCGGATGGCAGCATCGCCGCACGCTACGACAAGATTCACATGTTCGACGTGAAGGTCTCGGACACCGAGCAATACCAAGAGTCGAAGAACTTCCGGCCCGGCGAAAAGGGCGTGATTGCCGATTTGCCGTGGGGCAAGCTCGGCATGACGGTGTGCTACGACTTGCGCTTTGCTTATCTCTATCGCGCGCTTGCCAAAGCCGGCGCGAGCTTCCTCACCGTGCCCTCGGCCTTCACTAAAGTGACCGGCCAGGCGCATTGGCAGGTGCTCCTCCGTGCACGCGCGATTGAGACTGGCTGCTTCGTGATCGCGCCCGCGCAAGGCGGCCGCCACGAGAATGGCCGCGAAACCTACGGCCACTCTTTGATTGTTGATCCATGGGGCCGTGTGCTTGGCGAAGGCGGCGAAGAACCCTGCGTCGTAATCGCGAAGATCGATCCCGATGAGGTCGCCAAAGCCCGGGCCCGCATCCCAGCCCTCGACCACACAGTCGACATCCCGCCGGTCACCATCACCTGAACACAGACAGCTGTTGCGGTTTGGGCCGGCGCTGCAACTCTTTGACATGCCTCAACGCGACTTCGTCCGAGACCAGCGATGCTGATTTGGGTAAAAGGAGGCATACATGAAATGTCTCGTTGTCTTCTATTCGCTCTCCGGCAAAACAAAAGCGCTTGCTGAGCGCGCCGCTCAATTGCTCGGCGCCGAGCTTGCTGAAATTCGCTCGAGCAAATATGGCCGCGGGTTCTTTGGCTTCTTCCGCGCGGCGATCGATGGCGCAAAAGGCAGGCTGCCGCCGATAGAGTTTAGCGGCCCATCGCCCGATCTCTATGACTTCGTTCTGTTGTTGGCGCCGGTTTGGGCCGGCCATGCGGCAACGCCGATGCGGGCATATCTCACGCAGCATCGCGGCAAGCTGAAGCGCGCAGCGTTTGTGCTCACTTGCGGTGGCCATTGCCCGCCGGCGGCGTTTGACGAGCTTGCGGCGATAGCGGGCGTCAAGTCACAAGCCCAGTTCGTCCTGCGCGACAAGGACCGCAAAGGCGGCAGCTACGTCTCGGCCGAACTTGACGAGTTTCTCTCGCCGCTCAAGACGCAACAAGCTGCATAGTTTCGCGAGCATCTGAAGCCGTGCCTCTTGACCGCGTTCACACCGCCAGCGACGGTGGCGAAAAGCGCGCGGAGGAGTGCCATGGCCGAAGAAATGATCATCTACCACATTCCCGGCTGCCCATTCTCCGAGCGCGTCGAGATATTGGCCGAGCTCAAGGGCATAGGGCTCAAGGACATGGAGATCGATATCTCCAAGCCGCGCCCCGACTGGCTGCTTAAGAAGACACGCGGCACGACAGCATTGCCTGCGATGACAATCGAGAATGGCGAGACGCTCAAAGAGAGCATGGTGATCATGCGCTATTTGGAGGATCGCTTTCTGCAAAGGCCGGTTGCGCAGAAAGACCCTTACAAGCACGCGGTTGAAGGCATGCTGTGCGCAACCGATGGCGCCTATTCGGGCTCAGGCTATCGCATGATTCTCAACCGCGATCCGGCCAAGCGCGAGGAATGTAAGGCCGGTGTCGATCAGCAATATGCGCGGCTTGACGATTTCCTTTCCTACTACAGCCCGAACGGCACATATCTCTTCGATGAGTTCGGCTGGGCGGAGGTCGCTTTCACGCCGATGTTCAAGCGGCTGTGGTTTCTCGACTATTACGAGGATTACAGAATCCCCGGCAATCTAAAACGCGTGCAGAAATGGATCGAGGCATGCGTGCATCACCCCGCAGCGCAGCACAGAAGGCGCGACGACCTCCTCAAGCTTTACTACGATTACAGCCAAGGCGGTGGAAACGGCCGCATTCCGGAGGGCCGCAAGGTTTCGAGCTTTACGATTGACGTGGCGCCGCCAAGGCGCCCGATGCCGCCACGCGACAAATGGGGCCATACCGCGACCGATAAAGAGCTCGGCCTCACTTAATGCATCTAAGGGCTGCACCTGAAGTAACAACCCGTATTTGACGAATTATCCGTACACTCTACAATTAAAATGGAATGTGGCGAAAAGCCTGATGTGAGCTGTAAGAAGTAGCGGATGATTCACTATACGTTGAAATGCGAGCACGGCCACGAGTTCGAGGGCTGGTTCCGGTCGAGCGGTGATTACGACGAGCAGGCCGCGCGGCATGGCATCGAATGTCCCGACTGCGGTTCGTTTGACGTCGGCAAGGGCGTGATGGCGCCCAATATCGCGCGCACCGACGAGCGCGGAAGCGCAACTGAGCAATCCCCGCCAATGTCGGGGCCGGCACCGCATCCCGGCCCGATGCCGAGCCGCGAGCAGATGAAGACCTATTTTGCCGCCGTGCGTAAGCACGTCGAAGACAACTTCGAAAACGTCGGCGAGAAGTTTCCGGAAGAGGCGCGCAAGATCCACTATGGCGAAGCCGACGAGCGGGGCATCTATGGCGAAGCCTCGCCGGAGGAGGCGCGCGAGTTGGTCGAAGAGGGCATCGAGGTTGCGCCGCTGCCGGGCCTCAAGAAAAAGCGCTCACGCGCCCGCGCCAATTAACCCGTCCCCAGTCCTGTTCATTCGCGTCATCCTTCGACAAGCTCAGGATGACGAAACGAGCATTATCCGTCATGGTGAGCTTGTGGAACCATGACATGGTGTGGTCATGCTGATCATCTTCGGCGGGCTTCCTGGAACCGGAAAGACGACGCTGGCGCGTTTGCTCGCTGGCAAGCTCGGCGCAGTCTATCTGCGCATCGACACGATCGAATATGCAATTGCGCCCGCCGAGGATATTGCGATCGGCGAGGAAGGCTATCGCGTCGCTTATGCCGTTGCTGAAGACAATCTCAGGCTCGGCTTGACCGTTGTCGCCGATTCCGTGAATGCAATCGAAATAACGCGCGCGGCATGGCGTGCGGTGGGCGAGCGTGCTCAGGTCAAGACAATCGAGGTCGAAATCAAGTGCTCCGACCGAGCGGAGCAACGCAGGCGCGTCGAGGCGCGCGCGCAAACCGATGACGTTTCCGGCATCATGGCATCCGCATGGGCGAAGGTCGAGAACCGGAAAATCGAGCCGTGGAATGCGAAAGTGGTCATCGACACCGCGCATCGTAGCGTGGAAGATTGCTTGGCAGAGCTTCAAGAAGCTGTCCGCCGCGCATGAGAATTCAGCTCAACATCGTCAATCAAGATAAGCCGGGCGAAGTGCGCCGGTTCTTCGGCAATCCGGATGAGCCTTACGTCTATGTGCTCAATGGCCATTCGCGGAAATATGTGGCGGTGGCGGAGGCGCCGTTCTCGATCAAGTCAATGCCG
This sequence comes from Alphaproteobacteria bacterium, assembly GCA_049288095.1. Classification (GTDB taxonomy): domain Bacteria; phylum Pseudomonadota; class Alphaproteobacteria; order CAWBKL01; family CAWBKL01; genus CAWBKL01. Next base: position 6,296 of record JBAQHC010000482.1, read on the forward strand.
CGCGGGCAGGCGCGTTACACCGTTGATGGGCGCAGTCATCATCTTGCACCCGGCGCGGCGCTGCTCGTGAATGGCGATCAGCATTACGACATGGAATTTCGTGAGGGGCTTGCGAGCGAAAGCTTTTGTCTCTTCTTCGATGCGGCGCTGGTCGAATCGGCTTGGGGCAAGGCGCGCGAATTTCCCAATCTCGTCTTTCGCCCGGATAGCGCCTTCGCGCGCAAACTTTCCGAGCTGCGCGCCAATCTCCTTAACGCAAATCTTTCAGGTGCGCGGCTCGAAGAGCATTTGCTCGAGCTTCTCGGCGCTGCGACACAAACGGCCGATCTTCACCGCGGCCAGGCGCGCGCAATTCCGGCGCGGAAGGCGGCCGTCCGCGCGGCGTTGCTCGCGAAGATCGATAGCGCGCGCTCGCGAATCGAGGATGATCCCGCGCGGGCCGACCTCGATGCCATCGCCGCCGCGAGCGGGCTGTCGAAATTCCATTTGGTGCGTTTGTTCCGCGCGGTTTACGGCGCACCACCCATGGCTTATGCCAAGCGCATCCGCATGGAGCGCGCCGCCGAGTTGCTCAAGCGCACCCGCAAGCCCGTCACCGATATCGCAGCTGATTTGGGCTACGAGCATTTGAGCGCCTTCAGCAAGGCGTTTCAGGCGCATTCCGGCGTCTCTCCGCTCGCCTACCGCGCTGCAAATTAGCAATTCCGACTAAGCGGGCCTCGCCCGCATTGGCTATGCTCACCCGCAAAACGAGGGAGGCAAGATGGCGTTTGCGCTCAATCAAATCGGTCAGATCGCGATAAATGTTGCGAGCGCTGACCGCGCCGAGAAATTTTACGGCGAGACGCTGGGGCTGAGAAAACTCTTCCGTTTCGGCGGAATTGTCTTTTACGATTGCGGCGTGCGCCTGATGCTGAGCCAAGTCCAGCCTGCGGAGAAAGTGCCGCCGGGCTCGCCGATTTACTTCAAGGTTGCCGACATTGCGCTCGCGCGGCGTGAGCTCGGATCGAGGGGCGTTACTTTTGTCGATGACATCCATCTCGTCTCGCCCATGGAAGATCACGACCTGTGGATGACGTTTTTCAAAGACCCCGATGAGCATATGCTTGCGCTCATGAGCGAAATGCCGAAAGGCTATAAACCGGTTTAAGGGGGGATGGATGGATCTCAATCTGGGACGCCTTGCGCAAATCGGCTTCAACGTCGCCGACCTTGATCGCGCCGAGAAATTCTATGCCGAGGTGCTCGGCCTCCGTCATCTCGGGCGCGTGCGCGATTTCATGACTTTCTTCGATTGCGGCGGTGTGACTTTGCTGTTGTCGAAGGCGAAGCCCGACAAGGTCACGTCCGATGGCGTGCTTTATCTCTCATGCGGCGATATCGGCTTATGTACGCGCGAGCTTGAGGCGCGCGGCGTCAAATTCGTCGAGGCGCCTCATGTGATCTCGCGCCAAGACGCCTTCGATCTTTGGATGGCGTTTTTCAACGACCTCGACGGCCACATGCTCGCGCTACATTGCCAAGCGCCGAAGGGCTATCAGCCGAGCTAGCTCTTCAGGCACTCGCGCACTTCGGCCGCCGTCATGCTGACGCCGATCTCGTTGCGAAGATCGAATTTCACGATCTGCGTAATGGTCGATTCGACAGCGCTGCCATTTTGACGGGCGGGCGTGAACTGCCAACCATGCGCGGCCTTGAGCGCCGCATCGTCAAGCGCGGGATAGCCGCTTGATGTTGCAACGCTTGCGTCGGCCACGCGCCCATCGGCGCCAATCCGGAGATTGAGCGCGACCGTGCCTTGCTCGCAATTGCGCTCAGCGATCTCGGGATAGAGCGGCAGGCTGTTCGAGGTCCGGAAGCGAGCGAGCACATCCGTCTGCACCGACGCGGTGACGGTTGGGCCGCTCGCCGAGGCATTGACCTCGATGTCTGGCGCCGGCATGTCGATCGCTTCGGAATCAAAAGTAGGATTTGGAGGTGGCGGGGTAGGCATTGGCTGCGATTCAGGCGCCGAATGCACCGCGACGACCGCAAGCTCGGTGATCTTCTGAACGATGTTGAGCTTCAGGCCTTGGTTGAGCGCGAAAATAGTCGCGAGCGGGACGAAGATGCCGACACAAAGGCCGATCAACCGGCGCGGGGCGGAGCCGGTGCTAATGCGATAATCCGCATAACTCATGAGAGCCTCCCATGGCGCTCCGTAGGCGGAGCGCTTGTTATCTCCATGACAAGAAGATAGAGCGTCCGATCGTCAGCGCCAGGTCAAATCGCTGACCGAAAGTCTGTCATGACCCCACGTCAGGCCAGATCTTCGATCGCATCGAGCAGCGCTACAGGCGCGCTAAAGAAGGGCGAGTGCGAAGTCGGCAATGCGCGCGTTTGAGTGGCGCCGGCACGCGCCGCCATGGCGCGTTGCTTGGCTATCCCGATCGCGCGGTCATGCTCGCAGAACACATAGGCCTTGGGCACGCTGCCAAAGCGCGATGGCGAGAGAGAAATGGGTTCTTCGAGTGGGGTGAGCTGTTGCGGTGTGAGCGCGAGACGCGCGAGCTCGATCTGTGCGTCCGAGCAATCGGCATAGAAGCTTGGCTTCAGGCCTTCATCCCTCACGACAATGCGGCCATCTTTGGGCGGCGAAAAATAAGATTGGAGCACGGCTTCAGTGTCACCCTCTGCGAGAGCAGTGAGGCTATCGCCGTTAAGCGGCAGGAACGAGCATAGATAGATGAGAGAGCGAATGCGCCTCGGTGCGCGTTCGGCGCCGGCCGAAATCGCCATGCCGCCCATCGAATGTCCGATGACGACGGCGTCTTCCATCTCGCCAAGCGCCTCCGCGACCGCGGCGCCGTAGGACTCGATCGTCGCCGCCTCATTCTGTCTGCGGCCATGGCCTGGCAAGTCGATTGCATCGGCGTTGTGGCCGCGGGCTTTCGCCAGCGCCGTCACCTCGGCCCAGCACCAGGCGCCGTGCCACGCACCGTGAATGAAGAGGAGATTCAACTTCTCTGCCATTTGCCCCCGGTCGCGCTTAACTTCGCCTGCCTTCGTTTCAAAAGACCTTATTCCAATCGTCCGGGAGCGGCGGAATCGTCCAAGCCGAATCCGGTCGCCAGTCCGGCCAAGCCTCCGAGAACGGAGCCGCACGCGCTTCAATGCGCTTGATGATACGCTGCGCTTCTTCGAGCACACATTCGGCTTCGTGTGGTGTAATCAAACCCGCTGCCCGACGGTCGGCGAAGTGATCTTCGTCCTTCCACCGCCAAGTGAGATCGGGCGTCACAACGATGTCGAGGGACAGATCCTTGAGCACGAGGCCGTTGCCGCCACGGCGCCATGGGGTTTGAAAATCGATATACCAATGATCGAACTGCCAGTTGTCGGCGAGCCACAGGCACCAGATGCCGCACCAGCCATCCCTCTCGTAGATTTTGAGCGCATTGCGGGTGTGCCAAATCTGCGGTTTCGGTTCGGTAAAACCGTGCGTCGCATCGTCATAACCGGCCCATTGGACCGCTGTGCCAACTTGCAGATAGGTGATGAGCCGCTCCGGCACGTCATCGACGACCGTCATCGCCTCGGCAAACCAAACCTTGCCGTCGTAGATATAGCGAGCCGGTATTTGTGTGCCGCGCTCCCAGCGTGTCGTCATCGGGGCTTGCTCGCGCACATGATGTAATTGATGCTGGTGTCGAGCGAGGGTGCCCATTCGTCCTTGAGCGGACGATATCTGAGCCCCGTGGGCGGGGCGGGCAAGAGGCCCGCAGCCTCGAAGGCATAGCGCAGCTCGCGCGGGGTCACGAATTTGCGAAATTCGTGCGTGCCGCGCGGCACCCAGCGCAACAAATATTCGGCGCCGATCTTCGCCAGCGCGAGCGACTTCAAAGTTCGGTTGAGCGTCGACATGATGAGAAGGCCGCCGGGCGCGACAGCGCGCGCGCATAGTTCGACCAAGCCGAAAGGATCCGCCGTGTGCTCGACGATCTCAAGCGCCAGCATGACGTCGAATTGCTGCCCGGCCTCGGCCATTTCCTCTGGCGTCGTGCATCGATAGTCGATGGGCAGCCCCATGCGCGCCGCATGCGCGGCGGCGATCTTGATGTTGGCCGCACCTGGGTCAACGCCGGTGACGCGCGCGCCGAGCCGCGCCATTGGCTCCGCGACGAGCCCGCCGCCGCACCCAAGATCGAGCAGCGAAAGCCCTTCGAAGGGCCGAAGACTATCCGCCTCGCGCCCGAAATGCTTAACGATCGCTGCCTTGATGATGGCGATCCGCGCCGGGTTCATCACGTGAAGCGGGCGGTGAAGGCCGCCGGTATCCCACCAAGACTCGGCTTCGCGCTCGAACTTATGAACCTCGGCGGCGTCAACCGAGCCCGCGGCTTCGCGTTTCATTTGTGCGCTGCGTTCAGAAGCGGACATTTCGAATGCTTTTCAAATATTTCAAGAGAAGCTAGGCCGTTCGTTGCCGGTTAGCACCCGGCCCTGTATTCATGGCCGAAACAGTAATCGGCGCGCAACTTAGCTGGTGCAAGGTCTGCCCCTTGGGGCAGGCAGTGGAGTGATATGGCCCGTTTGGTGATGAAATTCGGTGGAACCTCGGTGGGCGATCCCGCCCGCATTGCCCGGGTCGCCCGCCATATCAAGCGCGAGTGGGACGCCGGCCATGAGGTTTGCGCGGTGATCTCGGCCATGGCGGGGGAGACCAACCGGCTGATCGCGCTCACCTCGGAAGTCGCGGCGCTGCACGATGCACGCGAATATGATTCGGTCATTGCCACCGGCGAGCAGGTCTCGAGCGGC
>JBAQHC010000483.1:0-2762 GCA_049288095.1 Alphaproteobacteria bacterium
CCCCAACACTGATAACCCTGGCTGGCCATCCAAGTAGCACCGCCGTCCCTTCCGAATAATCCCTTTGTCGTCAATAAGACTTTGGCCCCTTGCGCATGTGCTTCTATAGCAGCTCTACAACCAGCAATCCCAGCCCCTATTATTAGGACATCAGTCTCTATAATTTCATTTTCCATGTTCATACAGCTCTAATAAGCTCTAATCACATTTTGCGGGCAGGCATACTCGCAGATACGGCAAGACTCTCGACAACAACTTTCTAAATCCATATGAGCAAAGAGATCACATTTCAGACAGCGTCTCGCCTCTTCTAATGCTAATGATTGTGTCAGGCCAAGTTCGACCTCTTTAAAACTAAAGGAGTGTTCTTTAATAGATATTACTGGTATCTTCCGTAGTTCACTCTTTGGCATTTCCTTCCACCATATTTCGCTATACCGCTCCATCCTTGCTCCAGCTTTTTCTTTATGCTCTTCTTTCAAGTCTTCGCATCTGATATAGCTATTTATGGAAACCGCTGCTCTTCTTCCTGCTGCTAAGGCGTCAATCACCGTAGCCGGTCCAGTTACGTTATCACCGGCAGCAAATACCCCATCTTTATTAGTGTACAGTGTGTCGGTGTCAACCCTAATTAGCCCCTGCTCGGAGATGCTAATGTGGTCATTTTCTGATAAAAATGATAGGTCGGGTTTTTGACCAATGGCCGGTATTACTAGGTCTGTCTCCATAAAAAATTCAGAACCAGCAATCGGCATAGGCTTTCTCCTTCCGCTATCATCAGGCTCGCCTAACTCTATACGTATGCACTCTAGACCGACAACTCTCCCATTCTTGCCTATCACCTTAGTGGGGGAAACCAAATAATGAATTCTTACCCCCTCACGCTCGGCTTCTATAAGCTCAGACTCGATGGCTGGCATCTCTTTTATGGTTCTCCGGTAAATAATATCTACTTCCTTGCAGTCTATGCGAAGTAATGTTCTTGCTGAATCTATAGCAGCATGGCCTCCACCTACTATGATTGCCTTACCGCCCATCTTCTTCTTCTGTCCAAGATTTACCTTTTGTAAGAACCATATTGCATCAATTACTCCCTCAAATCGATTCTCCCCAGGTATTTCCAACTTCAAGCTATTGTGGGCACCGGTAGCCAGTAGTACAGCCCTGTAACCTTGTTCAAAAAGACTATCAAGTTTTATATCCTTCCCGATTGTCGTATTAAGCCTAATTTCTACTCCAAGTTGTTCAATTTGATGGATCTCAGCCTTAATTATCTCCCTTGGCAAGCGATATTCAGGTATGCCCACGTGTAGCATACCGCCAGCGACTGGCAGAGATTCGAAGATTGTAACATGATGGCCCATCCTGGTTAGGTCCCAAGCAGCTATCAAACCAGCGGGACCAGATCCAACAATAGCGACACTCTCACCTCTATCCTCAATATGGCTTGCCTGTGGTTTCTCATAATCTTTCCTGTGTTTGGCAGCAAACCGCTCGAGGGCTTTTATCGCTATTGGCTCATCAATTTGACCCCTTCTACACTCCTTTTCACAAAGGCGAGTACATACCCGCCCCGTTATTCCTGGGAAGGGGTTGACCTGTAAAATTGAAGCTAATGCCTCGTCAAACCTTTGTTGCTGAATTAAACAAATGTAGTTTCTAACATCAGAGTTTATAGGGCATGCAGTTTGACAAGGCGGTGGCAAAATAGTAAAAACCGATACCGGACAAATAACAACACAATCACCACATCCAACACAATTTGCCGGATCAACCTCCCATTTAGCTTCTGCAATAGATTTCATACTCTTGAAACTCACTATCTTTTGTCTTTGTCTGTCGATTCACCTCCGAAATCTCTATACATAATCGACCTTATTTGCTCCGGGGATGTGCACCTTTTGGTACCACTGTCTGTTCTCAAGCGGCGCGGTGGCATCGATAAACATCTTACTGGCTATCGGTGGTGCACCTGGAATAATAACAATATCCTTATCGGCCTTCATTCTAGTTGCCAGTGCCCACTCTACTTCCACAGGATCATAAATATTAATATCACCATCCAGTATTACTGCATACTTTGGTCCATGGCGAGCGTTGGCGAGAGCATCTATAATCTTCCTTGGTTCTGAGTCGTCCTTTTTGTTGATAGCCACTACGAGGTGATAGCCGGCGGCACCACCCGGCGTACAATTAATGGATTTAACATCTGCAATTCCATTTATTGTTCGATAGGCGGCAGCAGTAAGTGCCCATTTCTTCAGGTAATGGTTCTCGGTCATAGGCATACCAGTAAGCATGGCAACAAAAATAGGGTTCCTTCTCATGGTTATCGCAGTAACCTGTATTACGGGAACCTCTGATTGTGGCTCACTAAGTAAGGTAATATAATTACCGGGGAACTCGCCGAAGGGTCCATCGAGAAACCTCTCGTTAGGAATGGTTACCCCCTCGATTACGATTTCAGCACTGGCGGGAACCTCAACGTCAATAGTCTCACACTTAACCACTCCAATTGGTGCCCCTCGCAGCGCTCCTGCGATATAAGCCTCATCCACACCCTCAGGTGCTTCTATCTGAGTAGCAATGATTAATTCTGTCGGCGCACCAATTACTGTGGCTATCTGAAGACCTTGTCCATCAGTCTCAGCAGCTGCAATCATCTTTCCCAGATGTTGCTGGCCCTGAGCAAGTATCGCTGTTCGGTTCTTACCGATTATCTGTCGGCGGTGTATCGAGGTGTTTTGTGCACCGGTTCGGTG
>JBAQHC010000484.1:0-2839 GCA_049288095.1 Alphaproteobacteria bacterium
CTTTTTTTTTGTGGCTTGCTGGCAGCTATTTTTTTATGCCTGGCACCACTCTTGTGAAGATATGTTAATAAGACAAGCCCACGCTATAACCGCCACGCGCATGCCAGATTTCTTTCCTGCAGTGATATTGCGACTATGTCGTAAAAAATTACCACATAGCCCACATTTACCGCCCCCGTTCCCTGGGTTACCAACTGAAGCCCTATTTCCTCGTCCGCCACTAAAAACCCTGCTGGCGGTCTCCATGTTTGCTGTACTGGCACATATACGTTTGAAGATGCCGCTTGCGCTTCCTGGGCGACGTCCATCGATGCTATGTGCCGTTTATTGTTTGGAGAATAAAGGGTACCGTCTGGCGCTCCTCTCCGCAATACCAACTTAGCTGAAATGTCAGCATTTGCCCATGTCATCACAAAAGTGGATTCTAATTGGAAGTCCACTTGTTTTATTTGCCATGCCTGCAGACCCGATACCAAACCTGTCTTGATTGTTATTTGTGCTGCTGTATCCGCTACTGATTGCGCTATTCGTTTTCTCGCTATCTGTAACATTATGCACCGCCAAGGGCCAGCCTCAGCACTTCGTTATCTGACAACTTTACTATTTCATATTCTATCGCGTAGTAAAGCACGTTAGCTTGTCCCGTTGCTGCGCTTGCTGCCGTTACATATAAGAAAGGTTGCACGGTTATCCGGTCTGCCGGTATAAAAACTGCCTGTTTTATCTGTTCAGCTACTAAAAAGTTTGCCGCAACTCCTTGTAACTGCCCCGTATATTCGACGCGCGCAATTTCCTCTGACTGGTTGAATGTTGTGGCCGTGGTGACCTGTGTCGACAGGATTCCTTCGAGCAAACTGTCAACGCCTGCCGAACTTTTCATATTTGCCCAGCAAATAACGAAATTTGTGATTTGCCAAGCAGATTTTCCATCTGTCGTTAGGTTTGTGTCTATCACACCTTGCGTTGTGGTATCCGCTCCGCCCTGGGTTACCACGCCTTTTATTAATCCCATGATGTCCGCCTTATTTTAATTTGCGTACGCGAGCCAACTCAAGACGTGCTTTCGCAAGTTCTGCCTTTGTTGCCTCGATCTTGATTAGCGCTTGGTCCCGCTTATGCTCTGCGGCCCTCACCAATCGCCTTTTCTCAATATGACTTTTCGCCATTTTTTTGCCCCTATAGGTTGTCACTAATGACTGATTCTAAAACACTTATAGCGTCGCTAATATCCTCGAATAATGATTGTGTGTCAACTGGCTCAATCTTTACCCGCAACTCTTGCACTTCGGCTTCGCAAACTCCTTTCATTAATAAATAAAGCGCCACGTTGTTCGCAATGCTTGTAAGGAAAACTATTAATGTGCCTGCAGCTAATTCTGCCGACCCTGTCCATATTAAGAACGCGGCCAGACTCTTGTTGAAGCGGGCAGGCAATAATTGTTCGATAATACTCAGTGTTAATTTCGACTTTTTTCCTGTCGCTAAAATCTTGAGCCCTTTTATCACCGAAAGTAAGCCTTTCAACACAGCAAGTATTGCCGCGAGGAATATCGATGTATTCAGAATGTCTAAAACTTTGAAAGCCAAACACTGTAAACTCCTTAATCCGAATGATTGTAAAATGTATGCTATTAGTAAACTATCGTTTGCTCCGTCGTTTCTTGCGTAAGCGACAATCCTTCCTACGTCTCTTTCACTGTATACTCTGGGCTTCTTTCTATTTGGCGGCCAAGGCCTGCATTTATCATGTGAAACACTCACCATAATCAACCTCTGCATCCATAAATAAGTCGTATTTGTTTGAACAATAATAAGCCAACAACGATACTTGGAACCTTACCTTTTGCATTGCCGTTGAATCGTGAATAACCACTAGCAAAACTCCCTCTTCCCGCCTAACTACCTCTGCTTTTCCCTCGTTTACATACCTTCTCACCAAGCTTAATAGCTTTTCTTGCTGCCTTGAAACCTCGTACACCTCGGCATCTCTACGACTCACGAAACTGTCAGCTGCCATAGTTATTCTACATCCATAAACACCCCAAAATCGACCCACATTTTCGAAACCGGCCGGAACATCCTTTTGCTCAGCTTTTGCTGCGTATTTTGAGGCGTAGGAAATCGTCCCGGCCCGTCCTCGTGCCAGGCTTTCGCACCGTGTGCCGGCGTGTAAGTGCCTTATGTCTTCTGAATTGACGATTTCATACCATCGCCGCGAACACCAGTCTTTGTGAACTGGCCTATTTGTGAATATGTGGTAATGGGGCGCACCTCTGCCCTGGAATTCCAAGAACCAAAATGCGGAGTGAGGGGGGTCTGATGGTTTTCCATCTGGTCTTCGCTTGTCTGATCGCTGCAATTCTTGCAGGAATCGTCTAAGATGCTCTTTTGTTTCTGTGCCTGTGCTTGGATATTCCCCGGGGTATGTAAGAGTGACCATAAAGCCATACTCGCTTCGGCACTCGCGTAAATAGCGCCGCATCCTAAGACCAGAGCCAGCACTAAAGCGCACGACACTGCCGCGATTGCCGCAGTAACCAGAAGGGATTGTTTTAGTCCTAGTTGTTGCAATAAAGAGATTGCCGCCTGCACGATACTGTACTCCTGTCCGTTTGTTGATTTCTTCTAAATTTACTGCTACGCTTTGTCTCATAGTTTGACACCCTAATTGTCGAATTATTATTAGAGCCCTCCAGCCATAGCACTGGAGGGCTTTTTTTTTGTGGCTTGCTGGCAGCTATTTTTTTATGCCTGGCACCACTCTTGTGAAGATATGTTAATAAGACAAGCCCACGCTATAACCGCCACGCGCATGCCAGATTTCTTTCCTGCAGTGATA